>JAZSJA010000110.1:0-2743 GCA_045534095.1 Acutalibacteraceae bacterium
GGGTATTAGCCCCAAGGAGTACGTTGATGAGGTTTCGAGCCAAATCAAGGCAGTTTGGGACGCTATGAACGTTACCTATGATAAATTCATTCGCACCACCGACGATTATCACGAAGATGCAGTTAAAAAAATATTCACCAAGCTTTATGAACAGGGTGATATTTACAAAAGCACCTATGAAGGAAAATACTGTGTTCCTTGCGAATCATTCTTCACCCCCTCACAGCTTGTAGATGGCAAATGCCCCGACTGCGGCAGAGACGTTACCGATTCCAAAGAGGAATCTTATTTCTTAAAGCTTTCAAAATACGGCGACCGACTTATGAAATACTATGAGGAAAATCCCGATTTCATTAAGCCTGATTCCCGCCGTAATGAAATGATAAACAACTTCTTAAAGCCAGGTCTTGCCGACCTTTGTGTATCAAGAAGCTCCTTTAAATGGGGTGTTCCCGTTGAGTTTGACCCCGGTCACGTTATCTACGTTTGGATAGACGCTCTTTCAAACTACATTACCGGCATTGGTTATCATCCCGATGGAAGTTCAGAGCAGTACAAAAAATACTGGCCTGCAGATTTACACGTTATTGGTAAGGATATTGTTCGCTTCCACACAATTTATTGGCCCATTATTCTTATGGCTTTGGGTGAGCCTTTACCCAAGCAGGTACTTGGTCATCCTTGGGTGCTTTTCGGTGAGGATAAAATGAGCAAGTCCAAGGGCAACGTTATATATGCCGACGAGCTTGCAAACCGCTTTGGTACCGATGCTGTGCGTTACTATCTCCTTAGTGAAATTCCCTTTGCTCAGGATGGTAACATCACCCACGAGGCATTTATTGGCAAATATAACACCGACCTTGCAAACACCATTGGTAACCTTGTAAACCGTAGTATTGCAATGAACAACAAGTATTTTGACGGCAAGGTATTCCGCAAAGCTTTAGAGGGCGAATTTGACAACGATTTAGTTGAAACCGCCGCTAAAACCGTTACCCGTTACTTTGAGCTTATGGATAAATATCACAACGCTGAGGCGGTTAATGAGATTATTAACCTTGCCAAGCGTTGCAACAAGTATATTGATGAAACTACTCCTTGGGTTTTGGCTAAGGATGAAGCAATGCAAAATCGCTTAGAGGGTGTTCTCTACAATCTTTTAGAGTGCATCAGACTCCTTAGCATTCTGCTCTACCCCATTCTCCCCGAAACCTGCGAAAAAATGCGTTCTCAGCTTGGTATTATGAACGACATTGCTTTTAATGATTTAAAATTCGGTCTTTATGACGGCTATGCAGTAGCAACTCCCGAAGCACTTTTTGCAAGAATCGATACTGAAAAGGTACTTGCTGAAATGGCTGAGGAAGCTAAAAAACAGATGGAAGAAGCCGCTAAAGAAAACCTTGTTACTATGGAACAGATTTCCATTGACGATTTTGCTAAGGTTGAACTTAAAGCCGCTAAAATTTTAACCTGCGAACCGGTTAAAAAGGCAAAAAAACTTCTTAAACTCACCCTTGATGACGGCAGCGGAGTAGCAAGAACAGTTGCTTCAGGCATTGCACTTTGGTACAAACCCGAAGAACTTGTTGGAAAAACAGTTATTGTAGTTTCTAACCTTAAACCCGCAACTCTTTGCGGTGTTGAAAGTCAAGGTATGATTCTCGCCGCCGATGCAGGTGAAAATGACGTAAGAGTTATTTTCCTTGATGATATCCCCGCAGGCTCTAAGATCAGGTAATTAAAATGGAAATTAACCCAAATAAATTGCCCATTTTTGACTCCCACGCCCATTTTTACGACGACAGGTTTACAAACGACTTGGATTCGGTTGTAGAAACTATGAAATCAAACGGTGTTGTTGGAGTAATAAACGGCGGTGTAAATTACGAAAGCTCGGCAAAGATAGTCGAGCTTTCTGAAAAATATGATATTTTCTATTCTGCCGTTGGTGTGCATCCCGAGGATTTGTATAATGGCGAAAACTTTTCGCCCAATGAGTTATTGCCTTTAGTTTCTCACCCAAAAACAGTTGCTATTGGTGAAATAGGCATTGATTACCATTGGGATACCCACCCCGCCGAGGTGCAAAAAGCGTGGTTTGAAGCACAGCTTGACTTTGCCAAGCAGGTAGATTTACCCGTTATTATTCACGACCGTGAAGCCCATAACGATACTTTGGAAATCCTTAAAAAGCACAAGCCCAAAGGTGTATTGCATTGTTTTTCAGGCAGTAATGAAATGGCAAAAGAGATACTGAAGCTTGGTATGTACATTGGTGTTGGCGGAGTTGTTACCTTTAAAAACGCACGCAAAACGGTTGAGGTTGTAAAGGATTTACCCCTTGGTAGACTTCTGCTTGAAACCGACGCCCCCTACCTTGCCCCCGAACCATTCAGAGGAAAATGTAATACTAGTGATTTAATCTACTTCACCGCCGAAAAAATCGCTGAAATCAAAGGCGTCACCACCGAAGAGGTGTTATATGCTTCTATGGAAAATATTAAAACATTGTATAAAATAAAATAACAAAGTACAGATGGTATTATCAAATAAACCCATAATGAAAATATTGAAAGAAAAAGTCTTACAAAAATAAAAAAAGCCTCCCGCTTGGGGAGGTTTTTTTATTGCACGAATAAATTATTTATGATTATAAATTGTAGGTTGCAGCCTTAGGCTGTTTATTCCGAATAGGTTTTGTACAAACGGCTAAATTTCGTTCCGCGGCCATATAGTTACA
>JAZSJA010000043.1:0-2074 GCA_045534095.1 Acutalibacteraceae bacterium
GTTCTATCGGTTTACAGTCTTTATCATAAAATGACACCTGAGAGTGTTACTCCTTCGGTAGCTTACGCACTTTCCTGCAAACGTCATATAGAAATCTATTCAATTTACATATATTATAATACATACAATAGCATTATACAATATGTAAATTGACGAAATTTAGCATAACCTAGTTTGAATTTTATGCATTTTTTACAGTATGAATCGTCAAATGCGTTATTTCTGATAAAAAGCAAAAATATTTATCGCAAACGAAGCCTAGAGAAAAAGAGTTTTTGTATATTTCGAAGACACCTGCTGTTTTTTATACAGTGATATCAGCAGGCGTAACTGGAATAATTGTTTGAAGATTTTTTAAGGTTGTTTCAATTTGCAAACCAATTTTACCTGCGCTGAAATAAATATTTTCAAAGCTCAAAGCTGAACTGTCGATATAGGTTTTTAAAAACTTTTTCATACCAATAGGGGAGCAACCACCGTGTATATATCCTGTAAGTGGTAAAAGCTCCTTACTTTTTATCATTGATATTGATTTTTCGCCTGCAGTTTTTGCGGCTTTTTTTAAATCAAGTTCTTTTTCAACAGGAACCATAAAAACGTAGTGCTCGCCGCTTTTACCAACCGTAACCAAAGTTTTAAAAACCTTTTCCGGATCTTCTTTTAAAACAGTAGCAATTTCGGTGCCACTAATTGCATCAGTATTTGTGTAGTCGTGTAATTTATATTCTATTTTCTTTTTATCTAAAGTGCGAATTGCATTTGTTTTATCTGCCATTTTTTATATTCACCCGAGTAGTTATATTGAAATCTTTAAAAATGTGTAAAAACAAAGGACTACCGAAGTAGTCCTTTGTTTTTTAGGTAGTTTGAACTTAATGACACGAATAAAATGTGCCTAAAAACTAAGGATTTTCTTACATTTGTTTAAATTTATTGTAAGTTATACAATTTACACAATTTTCATCATATTTTTTAAAACTTCTAAAAATACCATTATCCAACCCCTCATCACCAAGATGATTTCCCTTGAGAACAAAAAGAGTATTCAAAACTTTTCCATCAAATTTATAAATCGGTATTCTATCACCATATCCCCTTCCTGCAAGTCGAGGATAACGAGGAATTTGCTCCCAACAAATAGTATTATCAATGAAATGAATTATAGTTTTCTTGTTAGCTCTTTCCCGAGGGATAATAATTGTATATTCCTTATCGTCGCACTTTACAGAATAAACATTTACAAATTCTGTTTGGTTAATAAGTTGTTTGTTTTCCTTAAAAGAATTGAATAATTTCATATAATTCACCTCTTGAATACATTATAGCATAAAATAGAATAAAAATCAATGCGGAGCATTGTATGTAATCCGCAACTTGTTGCGGTATGTAATCATCACGAAGTGATGTATGTAATCAATCCGAAGGAAGAAACATACAAGTCTTACGACTTGATGACATACCGTTTGCATCGCAAACGGATTCCATCCTCGCTAACGCGAGATTACATGCCAATCCTTCGGATTGGATAAAAATAAAGGACTTCCAAAGAAGTCCTTTATTTTTTGGAGCTGCTAACCAGATTTGAACTGGTGACCTCATCCTTACCAAGGATGCGCTCTACCGACTGAGCTATAGCAGCACTCACAACAAATGATATTATATAGCATTAAGCGACATTTGTCAAGAACTTTTTTCATTTTTTTAAAACATTTTTTCAAACTTTTAAATTTTTAATGGACTGGCAATTAAAAAGGATATAAGGCATACCTTTTAAAAGGGGTGACTTAAAAATGTTTTTTTCTTTAATATATGGAGTAATATCAGGGATTTTTTATTTAGCCTTGCATCCAACAAACGTTGGCTCTTTTCCTCCGGCTCTTTCTCCTGCGGAGGAAAAGGAACTTATTATTAAAATGGAATCGGGTGATAAAAAGGCGCGAGAAAAACTTATTGAACATAATTTAAGGCTGGTGGCACACGTTGTTAAAAAATATTATACCGAAAAGGTTGAGCAGGATGACTTAATATCCATTGGCACAATCGGGTTAATTAAAGGTATATCCAGTTTTAAATC
>JAZSJA010000129.1:0-5500 GCA_045534095.1 Acutalibacteraceae bacterium
AGCGCCGCCGGCGAGGGCTCGACCGAGCCGCTCCTTGATTTTACGAATCTCCTCAGGTCCAACCAAAGAATAACCGTCATTCTGATACAACAGAATGACGGTTATTTTATGCTCTAAATAAGCTTTTTGAGAACTTTTTTATGTTAAAATTCTTTACTTTTTCGTTTGTATCCATTTCAAATCGTTGAGAGATAGTAAATCGTTAAATTATTGGCCTAATCGTCAATTTATAAGGAAAACCGTTGAATTATAGCCGATAATCGTTAAAATATTGAAATTCAATTATGGTCGTGATATAATAAAATTACATCATAAACGGAGGTACTCGTTATGAACTGTGTCATTTATTCATGTGAAAATTTTGGTGAAATCAAAAAACTGTCGGTAAATGAATACCAAGACCCGTTTGTATCCTCTCAATTCTGCATTGTCAAAAAATATGAAACTCTTTATAGAGATGCGCTTCCTCGGTTTGAAAAACATGGAAACACACCATACGCTTTACCTGCAAAAGAAAAAACAATGCGCATCTATAAAGGCATTGATCGAGAACCGCTTGAATATACCCCCGATGATTTCCACAAATACTCGCCAGAAAGCGCCCTTCAGTTTTTTGGTTCAATTTCCAAGCAAGATGCTGAATTGCTTTTTATTAGAGTTGCAGGGAGTGAAGATAAAATTCCAGATGGATTCACTTTACTGGGATACGATGCTGCATGGGTATTTGGTCACGGCATATGTGACGGCTTTTCCGCAATTTGTGACTGCATGTTTTTGTGCCGCTGGCATGGATGTGATAATGAAGGTACTGAGTTTTTGTCAGATTTCCAAGAATTAAATAATAATGGCCTTTTTAATAGTGCAGAGGAAACTGATAAATACTTAATACACTATCTTAGCCAAGATTGGGCAGAACAAGGGGAGTATTGCATTTACGAGATTTATGGTCAACTCTAATTGCTGTCAACTATTCTTTTCTCCCCCTAATCCAAAATGCACCCCCTGAAATGCCTTTGCACCCCCTAACCTCAAAAGGGGGTGCATTTGTATTAAAATTAGGGTTAGTTCCCAAATGAAAATCCGTTCTCGAAAGAGGGCGGATTTTTTGCTTGCTGTTTTAACGTTTGTTATTACTAAAAAAGAACGGAGGAATTTCTGTTTTAATTTTGTTCCTTTCCCCTTGTAAACGGCAAGTTATTATGCTATACTGTAAAAAACGATTTTAAGGATGTGACGGTATGAAAATCGCTATTCAAACAGGCGGTGCAATAAGCCATTTTGGACTTGAAAGCACCTTGTATGCGTTCAAAAAAGCTGATTTTAAAGCAATAGATTGGAATGTCCCCACAGGAATTGACCTTAAAAAAATTCTTGACGGTGACAGCAGTGATAATATTTTTGAAATGGATATTGAAGGCATTAAAAATCATTTTAATCCTACTCTTGCAATTTTCAAAAAACACGAAATAGAAATCACCCAAATGCACGCACCTTTCCCGGCTTACATACCCGGCGCCCCTCAACTTCTTGACTATATGATTGAGGTTTACAAAAAATTTATTTTGTTAGCCGATTATGCCAAGTGTAAAAATGTTGTTATTCACGGCATTTGCACACGCTCTGATCATCCTGAAGATACAAAAGAGTATATCGATTCTCTAAATTTAAAAATGTATGAGGCTCTTATTCCCACCATCCTTAAAACCAACGTAACAGTTTGTCTCGAAAATCTTTTCACTTGGAAACCCGGCGTTCCGTTTGAGGGTGCAGGTCATTGCTCCGATGCTGATGAAGCCATAGAAATCATTGACACTCTCAACAAAAAAGCAGGCAAAGAGTGTTTTGGACTTTGCTTTGATACAGGTCATGCTCTTTTAGTTGGAATTGATGTTAAGGATTACATTACCAAACTCGGCTTTAGAATTAAAGCCTTGCACATTCACGATAATGATGGTGCTTTAAATTTACACCGCTCTCCCTACACCGGCAATTTTAATTGGGATGATTTTTGTGAGGCTCTTAACGAAATAAACTATCAAGGCGATTTATGTTTTGAAACCTTTGGTCAGGTTACTAAAGATAATATCCCATCTGATTTGCTTATTTCTTGGCTTACAGTTATGGGTGAATGCGGAAATTATTTTAAAAATAAAATTCTAACCAAAAACACTAAAATTGATTTTTTAGAAAATGAACTTTGGTGGGGTGGCGAAGTTGGAAGTTGGAGCAAAATGCCAATTTCTGCCGAAAGTACCTTTAAAATTAACTTTAGAACTGCAGGGCACAATCAAACTGCTCCCCTATTTTTATCTAACAAAGGCAGAATTATTTTCTGCAAATCAGTATTTTCCGCAACTTTTGAAAATGGTATTATCAACTTATCGGGTGAAGATGAAATTGAACTTATAAACGCAGGCGAAAATCTGCGCGATGCTTACAATTACGCCGCACATAATCTCTACACTTTTGAAAAACGCGATTTACCAAAAATACATTTCAATGCACCGCAATACAACACTTGGGTGCAAATGGGTTATATGCAATCTGAGGAAGGTGTTTTATCCTATGCCGAGGGTATTATTAAAAACGGCTACAAGCCCGGTGTTTTAATGATTGATGAAGGATGGCAAAAGGATTACGGCGATTGGCGTTTTAACGATCGCTTCCCTAACCCTAAAGAAATGGTAGAAAAGCTGCACGCTATGGGCTTTAAGGTTATGCTTTGGGTTGTTCCATATCTTTCGGTATGTAGTCCTGTTTTCCGCCCTCATTGGTTTGATAAAGACAATCATTTTTGTCGTACCTACGATGACCAACCCGCCATTGACCATTGGTGGAACGGTTACACCACCTCTTTTAATATGTGTTTAGAGGGTGACAGAAAAATCTTTACTGAGCAACTCACGGTCCTTATGAGGGATTACAGCATTGACGGCTTTAAGTTTGACGGCGGTAACGTTAAAAATCACAGACCCTTTGCAGTTAACGGTAAAAGGCACGAAAAATACCCACCCGAAGCTCTTAATATGGCTTGGAACGATTTTGGTGCAAAATACGAATACCACGAATATAAAGACACCTATAACCGTATGGGTAGAGCTGTTATTCAGCGTGTTTGTGATACCGCTCATACTTGGGAGGGCAACGGAATTAACAAGCTTATCCCCAGCGGACTTATGCAAAATCTTTTAGGCTACCCCTACAACTGCCCCGATATGATTGGCGGTGGATGTGTTAGCGGAATTAACGAGGATGAAAATAAGTTTGTTTACGATGGTGAACTTTTTGTTCGTACCGCTCAACTTGCGGCATTCTTCCCCATTATGCAGTTTTCGGCTGCCCCCTTTGAGGTTTTGGATGATAAGCACGCCAGGTTGGTAAAAGCAGCCGCAGATTTGCACGTTGAATTCAGCGACTATATTTTAACTCTGGTTGAAAAGGCTATGGAAGATGCTGCTCCCATTATGCAACATATGGAATACGCCTACCCAAACCAAGGTTACGAAAAAGAAACAGAACAATTTATGCTAGGTGATAAATACCTTATTGCACCTGTAATTAAGCAAGGTGAAAGGGTTAAACGCATAGTACTGCCAAAGGGTAAATGGAAGGCTGAAAACGGCGAAGTTTTTGAAGGTGAGCAGACAATCAACTACCCCGCCCCACTTGAGGTCATCCCCTATTTTGAAAAAATAAAATAATAAAAAAGAGTATTGCACTGTAATTTAAACTGCAATACTCTTTTTTGATTATCGTAAGCTTTACGAAAGAGCACATCAATACACTTAACCTTCTGGGTTCAATGTATTATTTGAATAACTCCTTCATTATTTTAAAGCTCGTATATATTATACAGTATAAAATTTACCTTGTCAAATTGCTTATTGGCCTCTTATTTGCGATTACGCGCGATTAGAAGCGATTACAAGCGGAAAAGTGGTCGTTTTAATATCGGTTTTGGCCTTTTTATATACATTTTAATACCGTTTTTGGTCGTTGTAAATATTTTATGAACATTTAATTCAAATACCTTTTAGTGTTTGATTGATTTAAGCCGCCTACTTTAGTGCAAGCGGCTTATAACTGTTATTGCTTAAAAATTTAATAACTCTTATTTTTCAACAACTAACAGAACGCCTTCTGGACCTATTCGTTTTTCCGGTTCTGTCAACATATTTTCTGCAATACATTTTTCAATCAAATCATTCAAAACATTTATTCCCGCCACCAATAGATTATATGATTTATATTCATTTAGAAGGTGCTTTTGAATATGCGACACCATATAATCATACAACTCTACAGCAATTTGATTGCATATATCTTCAACAGAATCATAATATCCGCGAAGAAGATTCCGATATTTCTCCCACTCCTTAAACTCAATAGTGATTATTCGTGGTTCTAAAATATCTCCCACTTTTCGCAAGAATCCACATTCGATTGCTTTGGCCGCAATTTCCTTTTGATTCTCAGTCAAATCACTTACAGACAGCCCACCGATCGCTTTTAGTGTAATACTCATTAGTTCATCGTTTGTTATGTCCTGACCAGCATAAAAATGTCTGTCAATTCTTTTGCCATAGATATTGCGAATAAAGACATAAGAAAAACCACAAAAGTTTCTGGTCTCATTTCCATCACAACCATAAAACCTACCGCCATACGGCGCACCGTCTTGAGCAGCTACAGCAACAGTCGTGAAATTACGTTCAGGCATTTTAATATCATTAAAGAATTTTTCTTGGAGTATATCATCGACACGCTCTTTAATGAACCATACAGATTCGTTTATCAAAGACCAAAGAATAAATCTCAAGTCTGTTTGTGGACTCAAATATGGGAAACTCAAAAAGCTTTCTTTCGTTTCATTCAAATGCTTTTTTAACTTTTCGGACAGTTCGTCCAAATGTTTGGTATATATTTCTCCAACTTCATCAAACTCATTGTTATCAACAATAATTACATTGGCTATATACTTTTCTCCTTCTTTCCGAAGAAGACCATAACTACCGTTTTCACCCTTTATTTGAATATCAAGTTCATCCTCAATATAAGGCATAGGAACACATAATTCTTCTGATAACTCTTTCGCACTCTTGGCCTTATCTTTACACGCATAAACAATATTTTGGGATAAAATACGCTCTGCTTTTGTTCGTGGGTCATTCCCACGGGGATTACCTGTGCCTATAAATGCCAAAGAGACAGGCTTTAAAGATAACTTTCTATTACTCATATTTTCTACCTCTTTTCTGACTGTATTGCGTGCGGAAAACAAACGTTGTTTTACTGTTGTTTCGTTGATGCCGAGTTTTAAGGCAATGTCCTTAATTTTCATCTCGTCAAGGTAGTACAGCACCATAACCTCTCGGTATGCTTTGGATAGAAATGAAATCTCTGCAAAGATTTTCTTTATCTGTTCCTGCTCGGCGGCTTCTTCAATAAAAGTATCAATTTCATTTTCTTTTGCCGCTAACAACGAATCACCGTTTTCTAT
>JAZSJA010000143.1:0-2572 GCA_045534095.1 Acutalibacteraceae bacterium
AATACAATAATTTTCCTATGCGTCCACTTAATTGGAAATCTCCTGCCGATTATTTAAAGGCTTTTCTTATTAACGGTGAAGTTTTTTAATTTTGTAACACATCATTGACAAACCTACATTATAAAAATCTTATAAAGTATATATAAAAATGCTTTTTCATTCAATCCACGTATATCCGCCTAAAAAGCAAATTCAAATAAATAACCGGACAAGTCTATAACTCATCCGGCTTTGTGACAGTTTGAATATTTAGTTTTAGCTACGTAAGCGCTGTGAAAAACGGCCCTCCCTTTGCATTTTAAGTCGAAAATAGCCGATTTTCACGAAAAATTTTTGGACAAAAACAGTGAAAACCCCAGTTTTTATGCAGTTTTAAGCAACTTTTGTGTCATTATAACGCATTCCTCTATTCTTCTCACAATTCCTGTTGCGGTGCCCGATAAAATCGTCGGGCTTTCGCTTTTCCTCGATTTTATCGACCGCGGCCACTCCTTTTTGCTCCCTTCATCCGCCATCGGCGGCGCTCGCAAACGTCCCCTGTTCCTTTCATATATACATCTCCTCTTTTACAATTTTAATGTGATATTAGTATCACTCGTTTTGTAGAAATTATGAGCAGATTTTCCAAAAGTTTTCGATTAAAAAAGCATCGCCGAAGTGATATGCACCCCAAAAGTTAGACACTTTTGGAGGTGCATATTTTTTATGGGTAAAACAGGAAGAAAAAACAAAGTTTATAGTGCAGAATTTAAAATAGGTGTTATAATGGATATGCGAGAACACAAATTAGGATACAACGAAACGATTCGTAAATATTGGAATGATGGGCTAGTATCAAATCATTTTCAACAAATTAAATTGTGGGAACGCATATTCTTGGGAGAGGGAGCCGAAGGTCTAATGAAAGAAAGACGAGGCAGAGCTTGTTCCGCTAGCGGAACAAGAAAAGGCAGACCACCCAAGTTAGATAAAAAGGTTGAGGAAGATTTAATTGCCGAAAACCAACGACTTCGTATGGAGATAGAATACTTAAAAAAACTGAGTGCCTTAGTTCTTGCGGAAGAGCGAGAGAACGGCAAAAAGCAAAAATAATCTCTGAACTAAGGCAAAAGTATCCGCTGAAAGATTTGCTTAAGCTATCTGGTCTTGCTCGCAGCACATACTATTACTATTTAAAACAACCAAATAAAGATAAATACGAATGCGAAAAGCAAGAAATACAAGAAATCTACAATACAAATAAAGGTAGATATGGATACCGTAGAATCACAATAGCTATGCGTAATAAAGGTTATGTAATTAACCATAAAACCGTACAAAAACTAATGAATAACCTTGGTTTGAAAGGCAAACAACGTAAAAACGATAAATACCATTCATACAAAGGAACGGTTGGTAAAGTTGCAGATAATCTACTTAACAGAGATTTTTCGGCAATTAAACCATTTGAAAAGATAACAACCGATGTTACACAATTTAATGTTTGTGATGAAAAAGTGTATCTTTCACCTGTATTAGATTTATTCAATAATGAGATAGTATCTTATTCCATTTCAACAAGTCCTAATTTAGAACAAGTTAGAGAAATGCTTAATGGTTTATTTGCAAAACTTCCTGCCGATGCAACACCAATCTTTCATTCTGACCAAGGTTGGCAATACCAACACGCTGAATACCAACGATTACTCACCGAACATAACATTATTCAGAGTATGTCTCGCAAAGGCAACTGTATGGATAATGGTGCTATGGAAAACTTCTTTGGTAGGCTTAAAGTTGAAATGTTCTATGGCGAAAAATTCGAAAGCGTTAACGCTTTCATTAATGAATTAAAGAAATACATTCATTACTACAACAACGAAAGAATTTCCTTAAAACTAAAAGGAATGAGTCCAGTACAATACCGAACTCATTCACAAACAATTTAATATTTAATTTTGTCTAAACTTTGGGGTTCACTTCAACCGTCAGCTTTATTTATTTTAGAAACCTTTGAATTTTGTAATGGAAAATTGACATATACCACATTGCCATTTTAGAAACAGCAATATCGTAAATTATAAAAACTGCATTTGCCATCAAAAGCAAAATAATTGCACCGTATATTCCAAGGGCGGTTATAGAATCGGTTGGAATACCAAAAAGCGAAGCGATTAAAAAATAGGCAATTAAAACTGCTGCATTAAATAATATTATTTTTATAACCCATTCAATAATTGGTTTATTAATTCTCTCAATAATCGCCTTTAATATTGGATAATAACCGAAAAAGCAAATATATAATAGCTTACTTTCGGGTTCGGCGAGCAAAAAAACTAAAAATGCTGAGGAAATATATGCACCTACTGCCCACTTAGAGTCCAACTCTATTACCAAAACCATTATAAACAAGCCTGCAATAGCGGGAATTGCATAGGTAAGATACGGAAAATAGGATAAGAGCATAAAAACCGTTGCCAATGCTGCCAATAATGCTGAAATGGTTGTTTTTTTAGTATTTTTCATAGGCTTAACAACAACGAATCAGGTCGCCGCCCATACATTCACAGCAACAATCGGCACATAAAAGACT
>JAZSJA010000147.1:0-3727 GCA_045534095.1 Acutalibacteraceae bacterium
GTGGGAGATATCGTTTATTTTGGCACATACGAACAAGACGGATACACAGATAACGGTTTGGAGAAAATTGAGTGGCGTGTTTTGGAAAAGAAAAACGGTCGCCTTTTTGTAATTTCAAATCGTGTGCTTGACAGACAACCATATAACAAGGATGAAATTCACACCAATTATCCACCCGAAACCACTTGGGAGAAATGCTCGCTCAGAACTTGGCTTAACAATAATTTCTTCAATACCGCATTTTCAAATTCGGAAAAAAAGAAGATACCTTCCGTTAGCATACATACCGACCGTTATCGAAATCCAACAGGTGGATATAATACCAACGATAAAATATTTTGTTTAAGCATAGAAGAAGCCGCTACATATTTAAAAACAACTGAAAACGCTATGACTTACGCAACAAGAAAAGTTTTGATTGATAATAGCTATGTTACTCTTGCTCAAATTGAAACAGGAGTTATTAATCCTGATAATATTACTTACTCTTATTGGCTAAGAACCCCAGGAAACTATGGAAATAGCTTCGCTATGTATATTGAGCTTGATGGTGAAGTTAATTTTGATGGTACAGAAGTTAATGCAGGCGGATGGGGCGTTAGACCCGCAATGTATATTAACATTAATTAATAATTTAATTATCTATATCGGCAGATAATATTGATAGGAGGGTAGGATTTTAGCCGATAAAATAATAAAAATAAACATATAAAAAGGAGTCTTTAAAATGGATAAGAAAAATTTAGGATTGTTTTCATTAATTGGCACTATTGCTTCAATATTGATTATGTTGATTATCAACTCAACCTTTGGCTTAATTGTATACATATTAAGCATTGTATTAGCTATTGTTGATTTGGTTATGGCATATAAAAAAGAAAACCTTACACCTAAAGAGTTTTTAGAGGTTGCCGCTAAAGAACGCACTTTAAGTTTGGTTACAATTTTCGCAGTAGTAGTTGTAATAGGTGTATTTTATTGGGCACAAGTTGGTGAATTAACTGATGCATTATTATCATAACAAAAGGAGTAAAATATGGGATTTTTAGATTCTTTAAAGGATGCCGCAAAGGCGGCAAAAGATACTGCCAAAAATGCCGCAGACCAAGCAAAAGCAAAAATGGATGCCGCTAAAGAAGCACGAGCCGCAGAAGCGGCAGCACGAGAAGAAGCCGAAAGAAAAGCACGAGAAGAAGCGGAAGCCAATAGCAAAATCAAATGTGACAAAATTCTTTCGGGTAAAGATGCCACAAAAACAGGGATTTTTGCTATCAATTCAATGGCTGATACTTTAGCTTTTACTAAAGAATATATGAAAAAGCTTGTTTTGCCTGCTTCGAGTCTTAAAGTGAGTAAACTGAAAATGTTACCTTATACCGAAGATAAGGTTACTCGCAGAGATGTATTAAAAAGATTTGCAGATTTACCCGACAGCGAACAAATTATTTTCCTTTTAGATAATAATACAACTAAAGAGTATTTAACGGTTACAACTGAATTTTTATATGCACGAATTGCGTTAGAAGATAATCCGCAATTTTTCTATAATATAAAAATTCCGTTAGCCGAAATTA
The DNA here is from genome assembly GCA_045534095.1 of Acutalibacteraceae bacterium. Lineage (GTDB taxonomy): Bacteria > Bacillota > Clostridia > Oscillospirales > Acutalibacteraceae > UMGS1279. Next base: position 1,575 of record JAZSJA010000147.1, read on the forward strand.
CATCTATAGGTTTTGAAACTGAAGGCGAAACAAATAAAATACTTTGTAACGGCGAACTGCTTTTCTGTATACCTGCTCGTTTAAGAGAAACAGATTTTGTGAATCTTAAATACTATTTCGAATGTCTTGAAAAATCAGACTTTGAAATTACCGAACAAGAAATAGATAAATTTATTCACGAAAAAATCGGTGATGAAGCATACAACGAAGCGAAAAAATATATGGAAGAAGATGAACTTATCATATATTTTGCTTGGGGTGTAGACAGCATTACTGCAAAAGATTTCTTAATGTGTACAACAAGACAATTTGTAATGCTTGATAGAGAAGTATTTGGTGTTGCACAAAATGTTAAGAAGTTTTACTATGAAGATATTGTTTCGATGTCAACCGAGCAAGCGAATAGTGATAGCCTAACAGTAACCTTACTTAATGCCGCTTTAAAGCTTTGCGACCTCACAATTTTTACTGCGGGAACTAACTTAAAAATTCAAACATTAAGTACTACCGAAGCAGAAAGAGTTGTTGAGATTTATAATCTTTATAAGCGACTTGCTCGTGAGGAAGCAAAGAAACCTATTATAGTTCAGCAAGCGGAGAAAGCAATTGACCCGTTGGAGCAACTTGAAAAATTGCAAAAGCTTAAAGATGCAGGAGTCATAACCGAAGAGGAATTTGCAACTAAAAAAGCTGATTTATTAGCAAAGTTATAAATATAAAGATTCTTTAAAGATACCCCATATCTGCTTAATTGCGGATATGGGGTTTTATATATAAAAATTATAGAAAGCGAGGGATAATATGCAATATTTTATTGGCGGATTTTTAGCTACATTTACATTATTGATAGCGGCAGATAAACTATTATTAAATAAACTAAAAGAAAACGAGGTTTTTTAATATGTTCTTTGCATTAGTTTCGAATATAGCAACCGAATATTTTATATCTGGATGTGTGGCGGCAATATCACTTTATTGTGGGGTTAAGACGCCTAAAAACAAAAGAAAAGGAAGGTAGATAAATGAAGAAAATCATCGGTTCATAGAAATTTGCTCATTTTCGGGGGTGGTGGTGTCGATACCGAACAAAGAAAAACTCCCGAAGCATATAGCTTCGAGAGTTTAGTGGGGCCGGTGGCCGGCCTCGAACCGGCACGGTGTCCCCACCGGTGGATTTTGAGTCCACTACGTCTGCCAATTCCATCACACCGGCAATTTTTGTCATCCTTAGACGACCAATATATTATACACAACTCTTATCATAAAATCAAGAGTTTTTTTAAAAAAATTGAATTTTATTTTTATTTTGGTTTTATTATTAAAAATTCCTAAAATTACCTACACAAAAATTTAAAAAATAACATATAATATGACAGGGGTATTTCGGCAATAAACCGCGGTTTATTCTTTGAATCACCGAGCCGCCCCATTAAATATATCAGGCGCACCGAAAATTTTTGAAGTGCGCCGATTTTTGTATTTATAGTTGATTTTTTTAAAAAAATAGTTATAATTATTATATAAGTATTATTCGGAGGTGCTTAATATGAATATTTGGCATGACATTAACCCTGAACGTGTAAAGCCCGAAGAATTTATGGTTTGCATTGAAATTTCGGCAGGGCAAAGCACAAAGTATGAGTTGGATAAAGAAACAGGTATGCTAAAACTTGATAGAGTTCTTTACACATCAACCCATTATCCCGCTAACTATGGCTTCATCCCAAGAACTTATGCTGATGATAATGACCCTTTAGATGCTTTGGTCCTTTGTCAGGCAAATATTGCACCTATGACCTTAGTTAAGTGTTACCCCATTGGAGTAATTAAGCTTGAAGATAATCACGATGCAGATGAAAAAATAATTGCTATACCTTTTAAAGATCCATCCCTTAATTTTTGTAGGGATATTTTAGATCTTCCAAAACACACTTTCGATGAAATCTCTCATTTTTTTGAGGTTTATAAAATGTTAGAAAATATTGAAACTTCCGTAACAGAGGTTTTGGGCAGAGATGATGCAATTTCTGTTATCGAATATTGTATGGATAAATATAATAAAACTTTTCTTTAATCAAGGTATAACTTAGTTAATTTAATTTCATATTATATATTTTAACATAGCAGATTTGGTAACCAGATCTGCTTGTTTT
>JAZSJA010000138.1:0-22417 GCA_045534095.1 Acutalibacteraceae bacterium
CGCTTTGCTGATGAATAATGAATAATTATTGTGACTCCGTCGCTTTTATGTTATAATACATCCAAGAGGTGAATTATATGAAAAAATTAATGGCTATTTTTATGTGTCTGGTAATGTGTTTATCTTTTGTCGGTTGCAATAATACTGAAAAACAAAATAGTGAAGCAAAAAAACTTTTACAAAAAGTTTTAGATAATGAGCAAAACTTTTCTTATAAATGTATGGTATTTGATAAAGTTACTGAAGAAAACTTGAAAGAATTTAGATTTCACACAGAGTACAGTGCTTTAAATCCGTTTATTCCACAAGGATATGCTTATGTTGATTTTGATTCAGATGGTTTAGAGGAATTGGTAATTGTAGATGCCACGCTGAATTTTTTTCTTATTCTTCGATATGATAACGAAAATGTGAATGGGTATATTCTTGAAAATATTAGTTTACAAGATATTAAGACGGACGGCAGTTTTTTAAACGTTAGATATAATAGTTATACTGCGATAAGTAGAGTTTCTTTTGAGGAACTTGACTCTGTAGTAACAAATCTTGCATACAAGGATGATTCGGCAAACACATATCAGTTGAATCAAAAGTCTGCCACAAAGGATGAAGTTGAAAAGTATTTTGATGATTGGAATGGAAATACGACAAAAATTTCTTGGACGCCAATAGAATAGAGGGAAATCCTCGGTTTTCACCCAGTTCTTTTTCGGACACGAATGACAGCTTTTTATACGTATTTAAATAAACCATAGAAATACGCAAAATTTTTAAATGAGCAGAATCATTTCCCCATTTTTCGCTCCGTAAAGTCCGTTTTATGGGCCAAATAGTTTGATATTATAAAGTGGCAAAAACAAATGGAGGTGTTGATGCTACATAAAACGATAATTAGAATAAAGAATCTATGCGTGCTTTTCGGTATGTATTCGGTGTCATTCCCGTCCTGGATTTAAACTGCTTAATAAAATAAGCGGTTGATGAGAATCCCGATTTCCACGCAATTGTGTTAATAGAGTCATTTGTTGTGAGCAATTTTTTCTTTGCCATTTTTATGCGATAAGAAATTAAATATTGATGAAGCGATTGCCCTGTGTGCTCTCGAACCATTTGGCTTAAATAGTAGGGATGATAATTAAATAATTCAGCAATTGATTCATTGGATAGTGATGTATCAAAATAATTCTCATGTATGTAGTTGATTATGGGGTGAAGGCGGTCGTTATCTTGGTTGTTTTCAACATTTTTAATAATGTCGATAAGGCAAAGCTTTAGAAGGGCTGACGCCGTTTCTCGGTACATGGGATTGTGAAGTAGAAATTCTTCACAGCATTTTTCTAATAATGGTGCAACCGAAGGAACTTTTTTTGAAATTATGGTAGCGAACTCTTTAGGCATTGGATACACAACTTGTTTTTCAGGAATATAATTATTGATTGAAGCGGTGCCTAAAGATTTAACCTTATCACAAAAGGTATTCACCAAATCAAAATTTATAACAACTGTAACATTTTGGCTACAGCCTTTATCGGGATAAAAATGATATGTTGTCCCTGAAGGGAAATAAAGAACGCTATTGCTTTTGAATTGATATTCGGAACCATTTGCCACAACATAGCCTTTTCCTTCTTTAATAAAGAACAAACGACAGTCGTAGCAAATACTATCAAGGTCTTTTGGTACGTGATAATAGTGTATCGAAGCATATCGAATATGGGGATTGATATCAGACAGTTTCATAAGTCTTTCCTTTGTTTTGTTATATTTTTTCTTGGTTTTAGATAACATTATACTATATTTTTGTTATATTATCAATGTGTAAAATGAAATTTTTTATAAAAATACTGAGGTATAGTAATGGTATTCGTTGTGGAAAATTTTGATGTATCAAAAGAAAATACTGATGAACTTAACGTAGAAGACCAAAACATTATTTTAGAGGTGTAAAATGAAATACTCAGTAGGTTATCAGTTGAGGGAAAATCCTGATTTTTTGCAAAATATCGTACGCAATAAAGAACAAATTTATGAGGTTTATTTTTCTTGGGGAGATTTTGCAAACGGTCGCAACAATCAACTCAGACAAAGTGATCTTACTCCTTGGGAAGCACAACTAAAACAGGAAAACGAACTTAGTTGGCTGGCTTCACAGGGAATAAAACTGAATCTATTGTTTAACGCTACCTGTTACGGAAAGGATAGTCAATCCAAAGCCTTCTTTATGAAGGTTGGCGAAACAATTCAATATATACAACAAAAAATGGGAATCGCAAGTGTTACAACAACCTCCCCCTTAATCGCAAAATTTATTAAGGAAAATTTCGACGGCATAGACGTAAGGGCATCTGTTAATATGTCTATTGGAACCATTGAAGGAATGGAATATTTAGAGAAGTATTTTGATAGTTTTTACCTAAAGCGTGAACTTAATCGAGATTTTAATGCGATTTCTGTTTTAAAACAATGGTGTGATGAGCATGGGAAAGTGCTGTACGGCTTGGCAAATAGCGGTTGCTTAAATAATTGTTCTGCCCACGTTTTTCATGATAATTTAGTTTCTCACGAGAGCGAAATTGCTGCTATGGATAACGGTTATGCTTTTGAGGGAATTTGTCGCCAATATCTTTCTGATGAGAAAAACATTGGTGCTTTGCTTGATAATACCAATTATATAAGGCCGGAAGACGTACACTATTACGAAGATATTTTTCCTGCACTGAAACTTGCTACACGAGTAAGTAAGTTTCCGGAAAGAATTATACATGCTTATGTGGATAAACAGTCCTATAGCGGAAATATTTTAGACCTATTGGAACCCAACCATAGCGGACTCTTTTATCCACGGATTCTGGAGAACAAAAAAATCCTTAGTGAAATAAAAAATGGTAGAATAATTTATTCCAATTTAGAAGAAGCTCTTTCTACTTTGGAATATGAAATATAAAGGAGATTGTATATGCTTACCAGTGAAATGATTAAAAAAGCAGCATATGAGGCGGGTGCTGATAAGTGTGGCATCGGCCCTATGTCCAGATTTGAAGGTGCTCCACCTGAGATGGACCCTAGAAATCTTTTCCCAAATGCAAAAAGTTGTATTGCATTTGCTTTCAGAATTCCCCGAGGAGTTCAAAGAGGTATTGAAGAAGGAACTCAGTTCTATCAATATCCCTCTATGGCCTACGGCGGAATCAATGAAATTTTTGCACCGGCTGTTTTGTATCACGTTGGCAAGGTAATTGAGGATGAGGGATATGAAGCAGTTGTATATCGTAACACCGGTGCTCGTGGTGTTGTTTCAGATATGGATGGCTCACCCGGAAACACCCTTTCTCCTGAAGAGCAAATTGAGGTTAGTAAACACGCTAAGGGCAAAACTGCTCACCACAGAAGCGTTCAGTTTACCCGCGAGGCAGAAGAGGGTAAAGTTCCCCCCGATTTACAGTTCCAATTCCGCCTTGCAGCAGTTGCTTGCGGTCTTGGTGAAATAGGTTGGAGCAAAATGCTTCTCACTCCCGAGTTTGGCCCTCTTCAAAGAGTTGCGTTTATCTTCACCGATGCAGAGCTTGAATACGACGAGATGTACAGCGGCGAACCCCTTTGCAGACAATGTGGTGCTTGTGTGCGTGAATGTCCCGGCGGTTGTATTCCCGCAATCAATTCGGGCAAAACAATATCTGTTAATCTTGCAGGCAAGATTTGCGAGTGGGGCGACATTGATATGTGGCGTTGCTATGCCTTTTATACACACGGCGGCAGATACTATAATCCCTTTGTACCTAAGGAAGTTTTTGATAAAAATGAAAACGGTATGCTTGACCTGCTTGAAGGCGTAACTGATGAAGCAAATGAAAAAGAAGTTATGAAGGTATACACTGCACTTGAAAAATATTTCCCAAGTTGGGTAGGCTATAATATGGCCAAGTGCGGCGGATGTATTCGTGCTTGTGTAAGTATGCTTGAGAAAAAAGGCGGCTGTATGGAAGGTCGCTTCAAAGAGCCATTGCGTAAGGGCAAGGCTTGGAAAATGGATAGATAAGGAGGGGTGAAAAGTGACTGCTGAATTTATAAAACAAAAAGCAAAGGAGCTTGGTGCTACCGTTTGCGGTATTGGTAACGTTGAACTTTTAAAAGGCGAAGATCCAAGACGTAATCCTTTTTGCATTTTACCTAATGCAAAATGCATAATCGGATTTGGTGTCAAGGTTCCAAAGGGTCTTTTTAACGCTATGGATAGAAAAGCTCAGTTCTATAACTACACAAATATCGGTGTTAAGTACATAGATGAAACTTTTGCTGAAATATTCCTTCTTAAAATGGGTGCACTTATTGAGGACGAGGGATATGACGCCTGTCTTCAAAGAAGTATCCCCGGATTTAAAATAAAGGGCGATAAATCAACAAACCCCGAAGTAAACAAAATATTCGAATTACAGTTTGCTTCACCCGTTTCAGATGACAAGCCTATACCGGATGTTATTATTGATTATAACAAAGCTGCAGAAATATGCGGTCTTGGTAAAGAGGGCCTTCACGGAAAGGTTATCGCTCCAAAATACGGTACCTTTATGCGTTACGTCTTTATCATTACTGATATGCCCCTTGACTGCGACCAACCCTTTGGTGAAAATCTGTGTGATAATTGTGGCGAATGTCTTAACGCTTGCCCCGGTAACGCAATCACAAATAACGGTGTAGATAGTTGGCAATGCAGCGTTTATTACAGAGGTGCACATCGTTCAAACCCCTTTATGACCGATGAGTTTTTAAAAGACCACCCCGAAAGAGAAGCAATTTTAAATGGCGAAAAGCATTTTGATAGCGAGAGTGCACAAGAGATATATAATCACCTTCACTTTTTGCCAAACACTCATTTGGGTTATGTGCCCTGCCTTTGCGGTAAGGCTTGTGAAATGGCTTGTTATAAACATCTCAAGGAGGTAGGAAAACTATGAGAAATAAAATCATTGAAATAGCAAAAAAATATGATGCTGATATCGTAGGTTTTGCACCTGCCTCAAGATTTGATAAGGAAAATCCAATTTTCAAAATTTTCCCCGCAACCAAAACCGTTATCGGTCTGGGATTTCGTGTGCTTCGCGGTATTTATCGCGGTGTTGAAGAAGGCACTACCTACTATCAATACACAACAATGGGTGTTGAAAACCTTGAAGAAACCGTAATGCCCCTCACCCTTATAAACGTAGCTAATTACATTGAAGAAGAGGGATATGAGGCTATTCCACAAAGGAAAAATCCGCTTATTTTAAACGATGAAGAAACCACCAATCCCGAGGTGGATTATACCGACATATATCATGGTGTAAAAGCCGAAAATCAAATTGATTTTGTTGATTGTGCAGTACAGTGCGGACTTGGTGAGCGTAGTAAAATCAATAGCATTTTAACTCCCGAATATGGTCCTTTTATTCGTTATTGCTTTATACTAACCGATGCTGAACTTGAAGAAACACCACTTGTAAAAGCAAATCTTTGCGATGGCTGTAACGAATGCATCAAGGCATGCCCCGGTAAGGCTATTGCAGACGACGGTCAAACAGACACTTGGAGATGTGCCGTTTATTACAATGGTGCAAACGGTTCCAAAAACCCCTTTATGCCACCCGATGCCTTCCCCGACTTTGAAAACAGAATGGATATCATAAACGGTATTGCCGAGTTTGATTCCGAAGAAGCTAAAAAAATTCTTGATAGTATATATTTCTATCCCCCTGCAAAGCATTTCTATCGTACCTCTATTTGCGGTAGAGCCTGCGACCGTGCTTGTTATATACATCTTGAAGAAAAAGGTCTTCTTACAAAAAGCTTTAACAAAAAATTCCGTTCAAAAGAAGACTGGAAACTTAGTACTAAACAATTTGAAACACAAAAGCGTGAAAAAGAATGGGATTTTGGAAATAACAAATAGCAAAAAACCCACCAATGAGCAGGGTTGCTAAGGACAGTTATATTTTAAAAATGAAACCCGAGGGCGGTTTATATATGCCCTCGGGTTTTGTATATGCTTTACCAAATTATTTTTTAACAAAAATGTATGTTGTCCTATCATCTTTAAGGGTTGCTCTGCCACTGCCCACCGAAAATTCATATGTATTATAGTTGCTTCCTATCTCATGTATTTCGGTATCGGTAAACTCCATATCATGAATTTTTCCCCACAATGAAAGCTGTGCTGTACCATCGCTGAAAAGTTCAAGGTATATATCACCCATAACGCTTTCGGAATATTGTAATGATTCACCCGAAGCCACCGTACCGTTTTCCCACTCAATAGCCTGACACTCGTATCTACCGGTGATATACTGCTTTACAACACTTTCGGTCTTGGAGGATGAATTTTCATCTTTCTCACAGGCGCAAAAACATAAAAAGCAAATTAAAATCATAGATGAACAAAGTGCAATTTTCAAAACTTTATTCATAATATTTTTCCTTCTTCCAATAATTTTAATGATATTTATTGCAGCATATTGCAAATTCAAAATCAAGTGATGTGTAATATGTATTTTAATAATCCATTCGTTCTATAAATTTTTCACATTCACTTATAATTATAGTATGCTACCGTTGTGGCGAATTTAATATTTAATTTTTAAGTGCCCAATTATCAACTTGGTCAAAGAAATCTACAACCGCATCAATATCTATGCGACGTTCATCGCTATCGGGAGTGCCTTGATTTGTTAAAAAGAGATATCGGTTTTCATAAATTTTATCACCGCAAATAAGTTTTAACACAACCGTAACGGGCTTGTCTGTACCGGTAAATAAAATCGTGCCAACACTCTTGCGGTCACCAAAGAAAAGAACTGCATCCTCTTTGCCCTTAGCCAAAATTCCACCGTTAACCTCACCGACAGTCCACTCCAAAGTAACCTCTTTATCCTCAAAAACGTCGCTATGAAGGAAAATTTCGCCCTTAAAATCCTTGTCTTTGGCAATGTACAAGGATTCATATTTAAGTGAAGCATGAAGGGGAGAAAAAGCCTCACCCACCATTTTATAGGCAAGTTTAGGATTAAAATAGTGATCAATCAAAGAGCAATTTGCTACGTTTGGCCAAGGCTCGTTAATTGCCCAGATAATACTGCCGCAGTTTTTAAAAGCACGACGATTATTTGCCTCTACCGAATAACGAATTGACTCACCCTGAATAAACTGATCAATCTTTATCATTTCCATAATATCTTTGGGCTTGCCTACTACCTCAACGTCGCGTGGCAAGGCGTTCCACCACTCTCCATGATGTCGCCAAACAAGGTCGCTGTTATCTAACACTCCAATATGATCAGGTGGACAAATATGATAAATGGTTTTCTCGCTAGACATACCATTACAACCGAATTCACTATGCAGCTGACTATCTGAACGGTTGTAAATGTCGTAATGATTCACAACACCCGCATATTCCCACGGGCCATGCACGTCGTGATTTTCACCCGGGCGATTTACGTCCATATATTCTATGGGGCCCGATGCCGATGTGGGCAAAAATAGACGGTCGGGATCAATAGAATCGGTAATTTTTTTAATCATAGCCAAATTTTCATCCTCATAAGTTGAGGGGATGTTTGACTCGCTCATAAGTTCGTTTCCGCCACCCCAAAGGGCTAAAGAAGGATGGTTTCTGCGACTGTAAACGGCTGCATATACCGTCCTTTTCAAAAGCTCTAAAAATTCGGGGATTTTTGAGGGGATATTATCAATACCTGAGGAGGATTGAATAAATTCTTGCCAAAGCAAAATACCCTCTCTATCGCAAATATTATAAAACTCCTCGGTTTCAATAAGCCCTCCGCCCCAAATACGAAGAAGATTGAAATTACCTTTTTTAGCAAGGCCAACCATGGTTTCATAGTCGTTTTTAGTAACGCATCCGTACAGCATTTCTAAAGGAGTCATATTGGCACCCTTAATGTAAATACGCTTGCCGTTAACTCTCAAAAGATATGGTAGAGAGTCCTCGCGGGCGTTATCGCATTGTTCATAGGTAATGGTACGAATTCCTAGATTACAGGTGTATTCATCACTACCATTGGCATCCAAAACCGTAACATTCACCCTATATAGAGGTTGCTCACCATATCCGTTAGGCCACCAAAGCATTGGTTTTTCAATTTTAAAATCGGCAGAAAAATCATTTTCACCTTTAATCAGAGAAATGGATTTTTCAAGACTTACCGCAATATTCCCGTCGGGGTCAGTAATAGTAACCCTTAGATTAGCTGCGGTGTCTTCGATTGCTGTAATATCTGTATCAAAATGCACGTTGCCCTCTAAATCCCTCACTCTGAGGACAGTATGAGCAAGCTCTGCACTACCCTTTTGCTCAATATATACAGGTGCATAAAGTCCCAAATTTACTATGCGGGTACAAAAGTCCCACTTATAGTTAAAGCGAGCTTTTTGAGTATAGGTCTGGCTTGTTTTGCCAACCTGTGACATCTCATCCGGAGCCGATTTAATAACCACACGCAAAACATTTTCACCATCGACGCAACATAAATCGGTTAGGTCAATGCGGCAACTTGTGTACATACCCTTATGCTCTGCCACCTGTTTGCCGTTTAAAAAAATTATCGCTTCGTAATCAATACCCTCAAAAACCAATATGCTACGCTTATTTTCATTGGCAGTTGGGGTGGGAAATTTGCATTCGTACACCCACCAACGGTTTGCTACCCATTCGCATTCAAGACTATTTAGTCCAATTTCGGGATCCTTAATTAAATCTGCACGAATCAAATCATCATAAACGCTACCGGGTACCTTAGCAGAAATGGTTGGGGTTACGCCGCCAAGGGCGAAACCGGTTTCCATACTTCTGCCAAGAAGGGGAGTCCAAGGCCAAAAGCCGGTTACCGTCCAATTGGTTAATTGAATTCGATTCATAAATTCAACCTCTTTTCAAAACCGTTTTTACTGTTTCTTGCCGATTTTATTTAACATACATTTAGATAAGAATAAAAATCCAACAACAGAAAGTCCCAAAATAGCCCAAACTAAAAATATGTGTCCGGGATCGGTATCATAAAAGGATTCATAAGGGTGTAGGTTTGAACCGTAACCGCCCATTGCCTTTTCCATACTATTAGGTAAATCATTTAAATTAGCGGTAGATCCAAGTCCTTCCATACTCCATCTACAGGTTACAAACCAAGAGAGAAATGAGGTTGCCCCCTCCAGCTTAAACAACTGTCCCGAAAACAAAATTTGTGGCATTAACAAAATTGGTGCTACTGTCATAGCCTTATCTGCATTATCAAACAACGATGATACAAACAGTCCCATTGCTGCCGCTGATAACGCTGTCAGGAAGGTTGAAACAAAAAGTTCTAAAAAAGAGGGAAGCATTACGCCCTCTTCAGGGAGTCCCACCATTGCAGAAAATACAATTACTACCATTGAGGTTTGTATTAAACACATTGAGCCCAAAACCATTATCTTGGACCGCACGTAGGCACCCAAGGAAAGCCCCGTCATATATTCTCGTTTTAAAATCGTACGCTCTTTACATATTTCTTGTATTGCGTTCAAAATACCAATCCAAAAAGCACAACAAGAAAGGGCGAACAATAAGCTCTTTGTCATTTCATATCGGTCAAACTGACTACCGTCTGCCACCATGGCAATTAAAAATGCCAATAGCGGTGCTTGCAGCAGCAGTAACCATAATCTTTGCCTGTCGTTAAGAATAAGCTTAACGTACCTTGAGCAAAGCACCTTTAATTGTTGTTTATAGTGAGTAGTTTGCTTTACAGGTGGTGGTGTAGCATTGCGAGGTGCACCGGCAGGGGATGCAATTTGAGCGTACTTGGCACTCCATTCCAAAGCGTTATTTGTAATCATATTGTAAATATCTACAATATTTGTAACGTTGAAAAACTTTAACGCTTCATCATACGAACCGCAAAAACACAAATTACCACCCGCACCCATAAAGACTATTTTATCACACATTTTAAGTTGCAAGGTGCTGTGGGTAACCAAAATTACAGTTTTACCATCATCTGCCATTTCACGTAAAGAATGCATTAAGTTACGCTCTGTTCCCGGGTCTAAGCCTGAAGCAGGCTCGTCCAAAAATAGCAAATTAGGATCGCTTAGTAATTCAACTGCAATGCTTGCACGTTTTTTCTGACCGCCACTTAAGGATTTTATCAGGCTATCACGCTTTTGTGTAAGCTCAACCATATCTATAGCCCTTGTTATTGCGGCCTCTCGCTCCTCCTCCGAAATATCCGTAGGTAATCTGAGCTTTGCGGCATACAACAACATATCATACAAAGAAAGATTATCGTAAACAATATCAGACTGAGGAACATAACCTATGATTTTTTTAAGGGAATCAAAATTTCGATAAAGATCAATTCCGTTAATATATACAGCACCCTCTGCAGGCTCTAAATATCCGCACATAGCATTAAGAATTGTGGATTTACCCGCACCCGATCCACCGATGATAGACACCAGCTCACCGGGTTTAATATTCAAATTAACGTGGTTACAGGTAACAAAGGATTTTATACCCTTGCCGCGTTTTATTACAACATTGGAGGAATCTACAGAAATACCGTTTTTGTAGTAGCAGAATGAAATAGCCGCTCTTGTAAAAATAAGCTTAGAGTTTGTAATGGTTATTACGTCTTTTTCGTGCAAAAGAGTTTTGGATTTAATACGCTCGCCATTAACAAACAAACCGTTTGCACTTCCCGCATCTACTATGTAATGCTGATCGCCCTCCCTTTGAATTACTGCATGGCATTTTGATACGCTGATGTGGGGCAGAGTAATAGCACAGCGGGCATCACGTCCTATGGTAATGTTTTGCATAGTGGCAATAGGTAGAGTAAACCACTTACTGGTAGATGCCGTTGCAGAAAAAACAAACAATACTCCGTTTGTTACAGTTTCTACACCATCATCAATACGAATAAAATCGCCATCGCCTATTTCCTTACGCGTAATATTGGCATTATTATATATCAAGCCATTTGTAGAATTCATATCTTCTACAAACCATTTTCCGTCAACAAAGGTAATGCGTCCATGATGTCTGGAAACAAGGTGTGATGATAATACAATATCATTATCATCTGCGCGGCCAAAGGTTATAACGTTTTTGCCTGTGGCGGAAAGTTGTATAACGTATGGTTGAAGAGTTGCATCAAACACAGTTACGTTATAAGCGCTGGTTTGGGCTGCTAGATTTTGAAATCGTATAGTTTTATCCAGTTCCATATTCTAACCTCTTTAAAACAATTTATAGTATTACTGCTCTAAATTTAAAGCGCCATAGTAACAATTGCACCGATTACGTAAATAACGCCGATTATCAAAGAAACAATCCCTAAAGCCTTGCCCTTTGTATTGGTTCGTTTCGCATTTTTGATGCCTAAAAATCCTAAAATGGGCGGTAGAAATGCGAAAAATAAATTAACAGATTTAATACTTTCTTCGCCAGCTGCCTCTGCTATTAAAGCAAACATTAAAGGAATAAAACAGGTGATAAAAGCAAGCAGGCATAAAATATTTGTTTTTTTGCCTACAGGTTGTGGAGTGACCGGACGGTTAACGCCGTTGCTGATGGGTTGAACCGGCTGTGCAGGACCTCTGTTAACGGTATTGTTCATTGGTTGAACCGGCTGTGTGGGGATTCTGTTAATTGTATTATTCATTGGTTGAACCGGCTGCGTGGGGATTCTGTTAACGGTATTATTCACTGGTTGAACCGGCTGCGTGGGGATTCTGCTAATTGTATTATTCATTGGCTGAACGGGATTAAGAGTAGAACTGTTATCCGTTCTACGCACCCTTTCGGTCTTAGTAAAGTCGGGTTCAGCAGTGGGCTCGGATTTTTGCACACTAACTGTGGGTGCAACGCTATCCCTTGCTTGTAACAAGGCTCTGCTTAAAGCGTTTTTCATTTCGGTAGCATTTACAAAACGTTCATTGGGATTGAAGGCACAAGCCTTGAGAATAATCGCAGCAGTAAAGTCGGATGCGGAACAAGGTGGTGCAAATTGCTCACCTCTGATGCGACGTTCCATTGCCAATTTACGCTCATTTGGATTAAATTGCTGTTGCTCAGATTCTATAAAAGGTAATCTGTTTTGGTTAAGCAAACGATACAAAACTATTCCAAGGGAATATATATCTACCCTTGCATCATATTCGCTGCTATTAGCAACCTCAGGAGCCATATAATTAAGGGTACCTTTTTGTGACATACCCCCGGTGGTATTTTCTAAATTTCTGGCAATGCCAAAATCTCCCAGTTTATAATAACCGAAATTATTTATAAAAATATTTTCGGGTTTAATATCACGGTGAATGATATTACGTTGAGAACAAATTTCAAGAGCGGTACAAATATGTATGCCCAACTGAATAACGTCCTTTTCCGTAAGCTGTTTTTCGCGTATATAGGTGTTAAATGGGGTTAAAAGCTCCATACGAATATAAATATCCCAACCAATTTCCTCGGTACGCTCAATAACCTTATAATCCTCAACACTTACAATATTTTGCATACCTTTAAGAGAATTCATAAGGCGAATTTCATTCATAAAATCATTAACAATTCCCCTAAAAAAGGTTTTGGCATCATTTATGCTTGCACCCTCTGAGCGTAATGAATCAAGTTCAGAACTATCGGACGGAATGGAAATGACCTTAATTGCGGCACGATCATTTATACCATCTCGACGAATCGCTTGATAAACCTCTCCGTAGGAGCCCTTTCCTAACTGATGTTCTATTTCCCACTCGGGCCAAATCTGTGCTATTTTCTCCTTAACCATAACCACACCTCTTTAAAAATATTTCTACATCTCTTTTTAGTTACGTAAATCAAAATAAAAGTAACGTTATCACGACCACCATTTTCTAAAGCCCTGTAAAGAAGCCTCTCGGCCGCCGCTTCGCCTTGGTTTTCCTCTAAAATACTCTTTATTTCGTCCTTATCCACCATATCGGTTAGTCCGTCGGAGCAGATAAGATAAACGTCCCCCGCTAAATGCTCACCCCTTACAACGTAAGGGTCTATTTGAAGCTCCTCCTCAGGGATTCCCAGATTTTGAGTAAGCGGAGGCTTTTTGCCGTACACCGATATGCTGACGTGATCGTAAGAAAGTTGAGAGAGTTCCCCGTTTGAAAACAAAAAGATTTTACTGTCACCTATGTTACACAGTCCTATATCCTGATTTGTAAAACGCAGCATTGCGGCGGTAGTACCCATTGAACTGATTTCAAGCTCTTTGATTTTTTCGCAAATATTTTGATTTGCAGCATCACAAAAATCTCTGAATCCCTGTTCCATTCCGGCCGAAAAAGAAAACTCTTTCATTTCTTTCGCCGCTAGATATGCTGCTATCTCGCCACATTCCTCTCCGCCCATACCATCAAAGACTCCAAAAACGGGATTTTTATCACAAGAAGTCTTTCCGCTTAAAATGCCATCGGTGCCCTCGTTTTTACTATCCATAATTTCGCCGTCACAAAAGAAGTTATCTTGATTTGTTTTGCGACATTTACCAACGTTACTGGTATAAAAATACTTTATAATACCTGCCATAACCAAGCCCCTTATAACGCGTTTTTTGAATTTCTATCTTCAACTGATTATCCAATAAAATTACTACTATATATTTTAAAAATCTTAACTATTTGTTAACTAATTAATTATAGCAGATGCGTTTATAAAATTCAACTGAAAATACGTATAAAAAAAGAAAAGAGACCCTTTAGCCTACGCTTTATAAGATCTCTTTTCTTAATTATAATCTAAATTTAGTCTGCTCTGATTTCAGCAAGAAGATCGCCGTCTTTTTCGCAAACACGAATTGCGAAATACTCTATTTCAGGTATCTCTTTTTTCAAATCAATCAACATACCATCAAAGGTACCTGACATACTATCATATGCAGATTGCATTTGAAGTTTTGTGTCAGAATCAACATTATCAAGCTCGTTGATATTGATTGAAATAACAAAACCGTTTCCGATAGTGTTAATAGAGGATGTGCAGGTCATACCCGATGACTTTGCAAAGCTCTCTTCCATTGAAGAAATAAGTGTGTATTTATTTTCTTCAACGTATTTTGCAACTGCTGATTCTTCTTCAGTTACCGGAGTTTTTTCACCTTCACCGAATTTATCGGAATCATCACCGCAAGCACCTAAAGCAAAAAGCATTAAAACAGCCAACATAATAGCAAGGAGTTTTTTCATATTTTTTCATCTCCTTTCCGTAAGTATTTGTTACATTATACACCAAGTTAAAATTAAAAGCAAGGTTTTTGAAAAAATTCATATCAACATCATATTGCTATTTGAAATAATTGCATACTTTAAGACACGTATAATTTATATATTGCCCAAAAAAAGCATATGTATTTTGTAGTTTTCCCCAAAAATAACACAATATATTGATTTTCTCTTCGCCTTTTGTTATAATATGCTTGCCATTTAATTTTTAATAAAAAAGGAGAGAAAAAAATGGACAAATTTTTTAAAATTTCTGAACGTGGCTCAAACGTTAAAACAGAAATTATCGCCGGTCTTACGACCTTCTTTGCAATGGCTTACATTGTAATCGTTAACCCAAATCAGCTCATTGGATTCAGCTTTGGCGTTCCGGGCTGTGGTGCTATTTGGAACGCAGTTTACATTGCTTCTATTTTAGCAGCTGTTGTTGGTACTTTAATGTATGCCTTTTACGCAAAGCTTCCCTATGCACAGGCTTGTGGTATGGGTCTCAACTCATTCTTCTTCACATCCTTCGTATTGCCACAAATTTTGAACGGCAGAAGCACTATTGAAGGTTATCAGGCAGGTCTTGTTATCATCCTTATTTCAGGTATTATCTTCTTAATCCTCTCAATAACCGGTGCCCGCGAGTACATCGCAAAAGCTATGCCCGACTGCATTAAGAAGTCAATCCCTGCAGGTATAGGCTTATTTATTGCCTTCATCGGTTTCCAAAACGTTGGAATTATTCAGGCAAATGAGTACACATTAGTTCAATTTGTAAAACTTAACGGCGTTGAGTGGAAAGCAGTTGCTCCCGCAGTAATCGCCCTTTTAGGTTTCGTTATTATTGCAATTCTCAGCAAACTCAGAGTTAAGGGTGCCGTTCTTATTGGTATTCTTGCAACCTCCGTTATTTTCTATCTCGCTACTTGGACTGCTCCCAGCTTTGATCTTGGCGAAATCACCGCTCCTTTCAAGGATTTTGCAAAAATCGGTTTAGGTGCTGCATTTAAACCTGAGGCTTGGAAAAACGCCTTCTCTGGCGAAATGATTGGCGGAATCTTCTCAGTAATTATGCTTATTGTTACCTTCTGCCTTGTAGATATGTTCGATACCATCGGAACCCTTTACGGTACCGCTTCCGAGGCTAATATGCTTGACGAAAACGGCGACCCCATCGACATCAACAAAGCTATGACCTGTGACTCTGTTGCTACTGCTGCAGGTGCTGTTTGCGGTACCTCTACCGTTACTACCTTCGTTGAGTCTTCTGCCGGTGTTGCAGCAGGCGGTAAAACCGGTCTTACCAGTTTGGTAACTGCCCTTTGCTTTGCAGTATGTCTTTTCCTTGCTCCTTTCGCAAGTATTATTCCTGCTGCCGCAACCGCTCCCGCACTTATCTTTGTTGGCGTTTTAATGCTCAAAAACTTCTCCAAGGTTGATATGGAGGATATGAGAAGTGCTGTTCCCGCATTCTTAACACTTATTATGATGCCCCTTACCTACTCCATTGCAAATGGTATTGGCATTGGTGCTATTGCTTACGTTCTTATCACCGCTTGCACCGGCAAATATCAGAAAAAGGATATTGCAGTAACTGTTATTGCTCTCTTATTCCTTTGCAAATTCTTATTCGGTGCCATCTAATAATTAAATAATCCAAATACTAAAACGCAGTAGAAAATTTCGCTTCTACTGCGTTTTTTTGTTACCAAAATATTGACATTCTTCTACATCAATGTTACATTAAAATAAAGAATGTTTTTTAGGAGGATATTTTTATGAGATTTTGTACCAACTGCGGAAAACAACTTTCCGAAAATGCCGCTTTTTGCACCAACTGCGGAACACGTTTCGAGGCTCCCGTTTCAAAGCCACAGGCTGTAGAGGATTTTTCCACTCCACCTCAGCCCGAACCGATTCCGGTTATTCCTACTCCGGTGGAGCCACCCGTTCAGGACTTTACAGAACAACCGGCTTGTGCACAACCACCCATACAACCTACCGTCAGGGTTCAAAATCAACCCCCTATAAATTCCTCTGTGGGTATGAATTTTGATTTTAACACCAATACTGCAACCCCCACCACAAGAACTATGTATGAATACAAGGTTCTTTCTCAAAAGGACAAATGGTTTTCGGGCAAATTCGACCCTTTGCTTTTAGAACAAGCAATTAACTCCTACGCTATGCAGGGTTGGCGTGTAATTGGTTGTGCAACTGCAGATATTCCGGCTTTTGGTTCAACCAGACAAGAATTTATCACTTTACTTGAAAGAGAGAAATAATTATGGCTTTTGTTACAGTATTTCAAGGCGTAATTTTCATTGAGGGCGACCATCCCAGAGCTGTTAAACGCTTTGCCGCCGATACACGTGTTGGTGGTTTCGGTGCACAGTTACGCAATCTTAACGACCTTAAAATGCAAATGGCACAAACTGCAATCACAAATGGTTGCAACTGCATTGTGAATTTTTCTTATGGACAAAAATCAAAGGTAATTGCAATTGATGACGTTGCCTTTGTGGGACAAGGCTTTTACGCTGTACTCCCCCCTGAGGATTACCAAAGTATAATATCACAAATGCGTTAAAAACTTTTTTATCGGTTTAAAAAACATAAGATGCGGAAGAAGTAACCAAAACTTCTTCCGCATTTATTTTATAATTTTTTGTTATCTTATAATTTTACAACATCTTTTTAAGCATTCTTTTGGTATTCTGCTATAGCAAATTCAAGAGAGAGGGAAAGCTTTTCAATGCCTTTCACCTTTTCTTGGTCGGCTCTTGAGGTTTTGTAATAGTAGGGTGTCATTTTAAAAAGTGCCTCAATATCCTCATTGGCTTCAAGGTGGATTTTGTACTTAACCTCGGTTACCGATTTAATTTTAAATCCTGCTTTTTCATAGTTTGGTGTAGGATTTTTGTAAGGATTTTGGTAAATCCTTTCCTTTAACTCAAAAAGATGGTTTTCCAAAGGAAGCACCTCAATAAGTCTGCCACCCTCTTTTAGAATCCTCGAAAACTCCTTTGGATTATCAGGTGCAAAAATATTCAGTACGGCATCTAATGAAAAATCTGCAACAGGAATATCGGATATACTTGCCACCCCAAAGGTGGCTTTTTTGCATCTTTTAGCGGCATATTTCAAAGCATCTTTGGAAATATCAATACCTAAAACGGTATTATTCTCGGCAAAAAGAGATGTGTAATATCCCTCACCGCAACCTGAGTCCAACACTAAATTACCGCTACCCAAAACCTGAGAAATTCTTTGCCTTAAGGTGGAATAAAACCCCTTATCCAAAAAATTTTTTCGGGCTAAAACCATAAGCTTATCATCACCGTGTCGCTTACCGCTTGCGTTTTTCATAAGAAGGTTTACGTAGCCTTCCTTTGCTTTATCAAAGCTATGCCCCGAAAAACAACGCAAGGATTTTTCTAAATCAAACAATTTGCCGCCACAAACGGGGCAAATAAAATTACATTCACTTAAAATCATAGCTTACTTAATATCTATATTTACGCCGTTCACCTCAACGCCCTCATTGGCCTTAATCATTATATAACGTACTCCGTTTATAACCTGAGTTGAAACCAAATCGGTGCGTTCGGGGTTAACCTTTATGGAAACGTCGGGGGTTGCAACCTGAAACTTTTTAACGTCCACAATACTTTTTGGGGCAACCTCTGCATTCTTTCCAAACTGTTCTTCAAACTTTTCTCCAAACTGCTCTACCTTTTGCTCATCTACACCGCAATACTCTAAAACGCCTTTAAGATCTTTTTTGGTGAGTTTTAAAGGCTCTTCCTGCTTTTGGTCCTTATGCTCCTGCACCATTTCGGCAATTTGATCGTGGACGCTTTTCACAACCTCAAAATCGCATTCCTCCGCAAGGGTTTCTTTAAGACAATTATCAAAACTATCCTTTTGCTCGGTGGCTGACATAGGTAGTGGCAAACCAAAAATATTATCAATAAACTCAGGGTGAACGTCTGAAACGTTTTTGGTGTAATAAAGGGTGCCGTAAATGTTAGTTGCTCGATTATCAAAAGCAGGAAACATAAAACCTACCTCAGGAGGACATAGCATAGACTGCTCATCTATACTGCGAAAAGAGGTGTCGTAATCACGATAACAAAGCCCTGCATTAAGGGGTTTTATGGGGCATACGGCACAAATTATGTATGAAAAAATCTCCGAAGAATCGGCTCTTTCACCGCCTTCATCATAAGAGAAAACGTCATAATTATCGCACGCCAAAAGTATTGCGAAGCTACCCTCAAAATGCACACTGTTTATAACCATTTGATAAAAATATCTAAGTGCATTTTCATTTTTTAAATATGAAGCTTTAAGGTCGGATAAAAGATGATGCTTTTCACTCTCGGCAGGGGCGTTTGCAGGGAATTCCAAATCCAAAAGATTGGTTCCAAGACTACCCGAAAGCACCTTTTTCATAATACCTAAAATCTTCTCATTATCCTCCACCGAACAGGTTGCCATGGGCTGATTGATTTCGGCAATTATATTTTTCTCGCTATTAACAAGACAACCTCTAAGACTTAAAATATTGTTTTTATCGGGTCTGAAACGACGTTTAATTTCTCTTAGTTCTTTTTCGTTCATTGGTTTTTATCCTTTACTTTTTCATAATTTTTTTAAGCGTTGGTATAATGCCCTGTGCCATTCTGTAAAAACCTAAATCGTTGGGATGACAGCCATCTACGGTACAGGCGTCTCGCTCATCCTCATCAAAAAGGGTAGAGCCATCAATAAAGTATACATTTTTATCCCCGGATTCTACTGCACGATTAAAGGTTTCTAAAATGATTTCTTTACGTTTGCGGTCCCAAAGCTCTTTATAATCGGGTCTGGAAATCATTACATATGGTAAATCGGGGTGCTCTTTACGTATACTTTCATAGAGCTTATAGTGGGTGTTTTGCAAATGTTCTACATTGGGTGCATTATGGTCGTAATCGCAAACAAATACCGACATTGGAATATTTTTTAAATATTCTATCATCTCATCCTCGGCCTTGCCGTTGCCCGAAAAGCCTAGGTTTATATAATCTATATCGAGAGCACGTGAAATAAAATTCTGATAAGAATTTCCGGGACGGGAAGCACATCCACCTTGAGTAATGGATGAACCATAAAATACTACGGGAAGGGTGTTGCTATACACACCACTTTTTTCAATTTTTGACCCTTCTTTAACACCTATATGAAGTTCTGTTACCTGGTTATAAAGAGGGAAATTTAAAACATAATCAGATATTTCTTCTGCATTATGCTCCCTGCCTTCAATAACATTTAAATACCTAAAAGCACTATATCCCGCGTTATCCTGTTCCGATACAATAAAGGGTGCTGCAAACTTATAGGAATGATTTTCAACCCTATAAAGGTCAAAACTACTGCTTCCCGATGCAGGCATATGATTCATAGGAGAAAAAGCGTTCCATTTTACGGATATAGCAAGATACGGACTGTTGGTTTTAAATCTTAACCTGATTCCCGCAGAATGATTATTTAAGTGATAAACACCATCGCTAACGGTTGCGGCAATATCTCGCGGCATACGATAATATCCCTTTTCATCGTGAAATCCACCATAAAGGGTAAACGGTTCTTCGGTGGCATTGTACCATACCACGTCATCAACAGGAATGTTTTTACTGATTTTAAAATTCTTATCTATTTTAGAAATATCCATAATATCTACCTCCATCAAAAAGACATAAATATAATACCATATGCTGTATTTGTTTTCAATCAAAACTAAAAAATTTTTCCAAATAAGTTTATACTCCTTGTCGAATGCAAGTGAAATATGTCAATCATAAAAAAATTTTTAATGTTTTAATCCTTTCCTTTTGGTAATAATTTTTGTATACAATTAAATCTTTAAGGGAAGAAGTGTTTTTTTGCAGTACGGAAAGGTTGTTATTTGTGGAGTTGACACCTCATCATTGCCAATTATGAAAGAGGCAGAAAAAATTGAACTTTTAAAAAAGGTAAGAGAGGGCAGTAAGGCGGCAAGAGACAAGCTTATAAACGGCAATTTAAGATTGGTGCTTAGCGTAATAAAGCGATTTAACGGCAGGGGAGAAAATCCTGACGACCTATTTCAGATTGGCTCTATAGGACTTATAAAAGCCATAGATAATTTTGACGTTTCGCAAAACGTTAGATTTTCCACCTACGCCGTTCCGATGATTATTGGTGAAATCAGACGCTATCTGCGTGATAACAGTTACGTAAGGGTAAGCCGCTCTATAAAAGATATGGCGTACAAAGCAATGCAAGCCAAAGAAAAGCTCACCGCTGAGCTTGGTCGCGACCCAACGGTAAACGAAATAGCAAAGGAATTAAAAGCACCTCACACCGACGTTGTTGTAGCCCTTGAAAGTGTAGTAGAACCAATGTCGCTTTACGAGCCCGTTTTTTCAGATGGAGGGGATGCCGTATACGTCTTAGACCAAGTTGGAGATAAAAATTCGGAATCAGGATGGATTGATGAAATCTCCTTTAAAGAAACTATGAAAAATTTAAGTGATAGAGAAAAAAGAATTTTAAATTTAAGATTTATCCACGGCAAAACACAAATGGAGGTATCAAAAGAAATAGGCATCTCACAAGCCCAGGTGAGCAGACTCGAAAAGGGCGTTATCGAAAAAATCAAACTGTAACCTTTTGTTCCAAGATTTGGAGCATTCTATAAAAACACCTTATATGCTATAATATTTGAGAGGCTTTTAAATACAAAAAGGCCTCTCAACTCATTATCAGCGAAAGAGAGGTGAAATTTTGAAAAAACTCGTTTCTTTACTTATGGCTGCGGTTATTATTCTAACCTTATCTGATACTTCTTTAACGGCTTCGGCAACTTCAGAAGACTACAAAGCAGGTAGGGTGGAAATCACAAGCGGACGTCTTAACGTCAGAAAAAGCGGAGGAAAATCAAGCCCTGTAATCTCCACTCTCAAAAAAGGAGTACTTGTTACCCTAATCGAAAAATCAGGCGATTGGTGGAGGGTAGAATACGCCGAAAACAAATACGGCTACTGCCACGCCGACTATATTAAAACTATTAGCGGCATCTCTAAAAAAGTAACCTTAACCTCGGGTACTCTTAACGTCAGAAGCGGCGCAGGCACCTCATACTCCAGAATTTCGGGGCTTGCCAACGGAAAAACTATAATAGAATTAAGCACCTCCAACGGTTGGAGCAAAATTCTGTTTAGCGGTACCAAAACAGGTTGGGTAAGCTCAAAATATCTTACAAACCTTAACTCCGCTTCTTACTACAAGCAATTAAACTTAAAGGTACCAAGCTTTAAACAGTATGACAGTAGGTGGGCAGATGTGAAAATCGGCTCGTCAGGCAAAACTATTTCTCAAATTGGATGTGCCACCACCGCCATTGCTATGATTGAATCCTTCCGGCAAAACAGCACTATCCGCCCTGATGATATGGTTAAAAAACTAAAATACACGGCTTCAGGCAGTGTTTACTGGCCGTCTGATTATAAGGTTATAACCACCAAAGCCGATTATCTTAAAAAGATTTACAATCAATTAAAACATGGCAGGGCGGTGCTTTTAGGCTCGAAGAATTCACGTGGCAGTCAGCACTGGGTTGTAATTACAGGTTACTTGGGAGGTGATTCTTTAACAACCTCAAAATTCACAATTAACGATCCCGGCTCTAAAACCAGAACCACCCTCGACTCCTTTATTTCCGCCTACCCCACCTTTTACAAATATTTTTATTACGAATAGGTATTACTTATGACTTTAGTTTCGTTCCGCGTCCACATCATTTGCGGTTGTAAGGCAATTTTATTACGAATAGGTTTGTAGATGCAACCTAGTATATCCCCCACGTCCACATAAATTGTGAGTATAATAGAGTTTTTAACGAGTGGCGTTTCATCCAATGACGACATAGTTTGTGCAATTGGCCTAGCCTTTACCCCGCGGCCATATAGCGAGTGATAAATTGTTATTTGAACGTAGGAATGGTGAGTGTGATTTGTAGGGTATGGCGTTTACGACATACCGCAAAAGGTTTCGTACAAATTTGATTTTAATATTGATTTTTCCGCATAAATACCATATTTTATAAAATAATTGA
>JAZSJA010000054.1:0-41286 GCA_045534095.1 Acutalibacteraceae bacterium
AAGGTTATAACAAAGAATCCTGATTGCAAAAGGGGTTCTTTGTTATTTTATTGTCAAACTTTTACAAAAATTTCAATTTAAAACACAAAAAAATAAAAAACAACAGAGCCACCCACAAAAAGGAAGGCTCTGTTACTATTATTAAACAAATCAAACTTTAATTGTTTTGCTCATATGAAGTGAATAAATATAAATTATGTTAGCAGGCTGACCGAACATTTTTTCAGCCGCTACCGAATAGGTTTTTAGCTGTTCGGAATAATGGCTTAATAAAAAGGCTTCGTCATTGGTTCTGTCAGTTTTAAAGTCTATTATCACAATATGGTCGCCCTCAACAAACATACAGTCAACCGCACCCTGAACAATAACGGTCTGTTCCCCTGCCATTTTTGAAAGCTCGGGATAAATATCTTTAGCCTTTACATCCAGCATAAAGCGTTGCTCACGATAAAATTCATCAGAATTTAAAATTCTGCGGAACAAATCGGAGCTTGTGAATTTTTCCACCCTTTGAAGGTCAATAACATCGGCCTCGGCACGTGTAATATACTGAAATTCATATAGCCTTTCGATCTCACTCTCGGGATCGTTTTTAACCTTAGAAAAGTCTGAATACTGCATAAATTTGTGAAGAGCAGTTCCTCTCTCGGTTGGTGTTAAGCCGCTTTGCGAAAGGAATGCGGGCTTAGAGCTTACCAAAAACTCCCTATCGGCATTACGCTTGGTAAGTGCTGATACTGAAGTTTTTACCTCAATTTTATTTAGTTCACTGAAAGGATATTCATAGGAAAAAATATTAGATATTTCACGTTTTAGTTCTTTGTTGAATGTGTTTTCTTTTATTGTTTGATTTGGCGAAAGTTTTTCGCCTTTTTCAACCAAAGTATAATCAACAAACACTTTACTGTCAAGGAAATTTTGAGATATTTTATGAATTTCCACAGAGTTTTCATTAAGCAATTTTCTGCCCGAAGGTGTTTGAAGTAAAGCGGGAATTAGCCAATGAGAATAACTTCTTGCATCCATAACTGCTTCAACATTCATTTTGCCGTTATCTTCAAAATCCTCTTCAATTTCTGCAACAACAGAGTCCAATTTATTTATAAAATTAAGTGTCACACCCAAAAGCATTACAAGCCTTTCCTCGGCACGCGTTAAAGCAACGTATAACAGTCGCATTTCCTCCTCAACCTGTTTTTGACGAATGACATCCTTTAAAATAGGCACGGCGAAATTATCTTGTTTTTGATTGATTGACTCATCCACATACTTAAAAGCAATACCCAATTTTTCATTCATTAGAAAATCCTTGGTTATATCCATATCGCTGAAATCCGAACCCAAGCCACCCAGAATGGTAATGGGATACTGAAGTCCTTTGGATTTATGCATAGTGGTAATCTTTACTGAATCGCTACCACTTACAACCGCGGATGGTGTGTTATCAAGACTTTTAAGATATTTTAAATAGCTTAAAAATCCTGCTAAATCTCCGGAAGTATCAGCAAAATAAGAGTCTGCCAGTTGCTCCAAAAAGTAAAGATTTGCCTGCCTTCTTTTAGCATCCGGCATAGATAAAACCATATTTATATATCCGCTATCGATAAGCAAAGTACTAATAAAATCTGCCGTAGAAAGGCAAGCAGCATAACTACGCCACAGAGAAATTTTCTCCTTTAAAAAGGCAAATCTCTCATCAGTTTCTGCCTCATTGATTACTCCTACGTAGAGTTTTTTACCGGAATATTTAGTTTTTAGATTTGCGGCATCATCCTCTGTAAAGCCAAAAACAGGCGAAAACATTACACTTAGCATTGAAATGTCATCCATAGGATTTTCTACAGCTTTTACAAGGGAAACAGATGTGAGAATTTCAGTAGTTTCAAAGAAATTTCCACCACCTACCGAAACAGGAATATTTCTGCTTTTGAGTTCCTTTAAATAATCGTTAATATGGGTACCTGAACGCACCAAAAGTGCAATATCTCCATAGTTTGCCTTCCTGAGTCCGTTCTCTCCATCACGTAAAAATGGTGGTTCCTCAAGGAGTTTTTCTACATAATCGGCAAAGAAAATTGCCTCTGCCTCAGCAGATGAAATCTCATCATCAGGGGCAATTATATGAGCTTCGACAGCGGGGAGATTATTTTCAGGAAAACGTGCTAAAGGATAAAGCATTTCATTTTTATCGTATTCAATGGTGCCGCCTTCTTTAGACATTATAGACCCAAATAATGCATTGATAAAATCGCAAATTTCATTTCGACTTCTAAAATTATTTGAAAGAACGACTCTCTTGAGGTCATCCTCAGGAATTTCCTTGGAATACATTATTGCAGTTTCGCTTCGATTTAAAAAAATCTCAGGATTTGACCCTCTAAAACCATAAATACTCTGCTTTATATCTCCAACGGTGAAAAGTTTTTTTGCATTATCGGATAAAATTTCAAATATTTTACCTTGCAAATCATTTATGTCTTGATATTCATCAACCATAATTTCATCGTACATCTCAGAAAGCTCGGCGGAGAGTTTTGATGGCACTAAGTTTCCTTTTTCGTCCTCGGTTGTCAGCAGTTTTAGGGTAAGCTGTTCTACTAAAGAAAAGGTTAATAAAGATTTTTTATTAAGTTGCTCATAATATCTACGGTTAAACTCATTCACCAGTTCACAAAGTTTGAGAAGCACTTTATAAGAAAATTCAAAGTCCTTTTCCACCTCTGCAAGGTTTTTTGAAACATCTTTGGCGGAGTTCAAAATAAACGCTTTGGCTCCCTTGTAAATTTTAGAACACTGTTCAAACAGATTTAAATCATAATTCTTTGAATACACAAATCTACCAATAAACTCAGGAGGATTCGAAAGAATCGAATAACAAAAGTCCCAATTTTTATTCTTAGCATTCTCATAAACTTTGCCTAGATATTCTATTAAACTTTCGACCTGTGAGCCGAATTTTAAATCGGTTTTTTCATGGAAAACCAATGCTTCCCTTAATTTTTTAAGACTTTTAAGCCATTCCTCTGCTCCGCATTCAAGTTCCTTGAGGATTAAAAGTACATACACAGAATCTTTTGTGTTTTTAGGATTATATTTTTCGGCCGATTCTTTTAGCCACTTTTCACCTTGAGGTAATTTTTGGCAAAATTTATTTGCCTCTAAAATCACATTTTCTGCATTTGCGGTTCCATATTCAGAATTAGTAGCATTTAAAAGTTTCAAAAAGTCCGAATCCTTTTTTTCAAAGTATTCATCAAAAAGCTTTTTGCAAATTTTGGTTTTAATAGCCGCATTAGTAACCTCATCTGCTATTTTAAAATCAGGAGAAATACCTAAAACGCTAAAATTATTTCTAACCAATCTGATACAGAAAGAATCTATGGTGCATATATCAGCAGATGGTACAAGAAGCCTTTGGTTTAAAAGCCTTATATTCTCAGGCTCTTTAGCACATTTATCCGAAAGGGCCTTTTCGATTCTGCGACGCATTTCTGCAGCTGCAGCATTAGTAAAGGTTACTATAAGCAGTCTATCTGCAGAAATTGGATTATTTTCATCGCTTAATTTTTTAATCACTCGTTCCACTAAAACCGCAGTTTTACCGCTTCCTGCGGCGGCGGTAACTATGGTGTTACCTTTAGAGTTTATAGCCTCTAATTGATTATTGGTCCATTCCATTTTCTACCGCCTCCTTCATTTTTTCTATTATTTGGCTTGGGTACTCTTCAACGATTTTGTTATGTTCAAAATCATCTTCAATTGCACATACAGATTTAAAATCACAGTACTTGCAAGCACTATCGTTTCGTCCATCACAAGGTTTTAAATCAAAAATACCTCTTCTGATATTAAAAGCTGTGCTTTTGATTTGTTTTTCTAAAAAAGCGAAAATTGTTTTAAAATCCTCTGCAGTAATCGTAGGATTATTTTTCCTTTCTTTAGTTGGTTTTTTAAATATAAATCTACCCTTACCCTCATTATCCATTGCAGTTATAACTTCGGAATCATTTAATATCATACCATTCATCATTAAGGCATTGGATTTAGATGCCGTTTCGGTACCTCTGTTGGAAGGCATATACAAAATACCCGATGGTTCCATATTAAGATACGGAGAACCGTCAACCGTACACAGAACGTAAAGATAGATAAGCATTTGCAAATTTTGTCCATAAAGCACGTCGGATAAATGGAATTCTTTTGCACCTGTTTTATAATCAACAATTCTAACAAGCTCTCTGCCATCGTCATATTTTAAAACGTCAACTCGGTCTATTTTTCCATCCAAAACAACGGTATTATCTTGCATAAAGGTTAAAATAAGAGAAGGTACTTCTCCATCTTTGCTATTTATGGATAATTCTACTGCTTGGGGAACGAAATTTGAATTTTTGAACTGTTCTACAATATGATTAAGTAAAATTTTTAAAGTTTTTGCCATTTCAGAATAGGCAAATTTAAAATCAAATGCTTTTAAGAACTCATATCCGCTAACTGTTTTTATATACTCATCCATAGCGTTATCAACGGCTTTTTCTATCTCCTCAGGTGAAAGGTTCACAATATTTTCTGCATATTCACCTACTACCTTTTCAAGAACAAAATGTACTATTGTTCCACGTTGCATATTGTCCAACTCGGCTTTTTGCAGTCTTCTAACGCCTAAAATATAACTACAAAAATAAGAGAGCGGACATCTGCTATAGACCTCTATTTTACTCGGCGAAAGCTTTAATCTATTTCCAAAAAGTTTATTGCAAATCTCTTCAGATATTCTTCGTTCAACACGAGTTTCCATACTGTTTAACGCCTTGTAACGTGATTTATATTCATCATTATTTTTATATATATCATCCAACACTAAAGATAGTTCGTTTTTGGCATTTCTGATTTCAGCATACCTGCTAAAACCCTCTGCAACCGTTTCGGGTAATTCATAAAATTCATTTTGCAATGATTTTTTAAATATCATTTTTAATTTTGAAAAAATAGAACATTCTTCGGTGGTTGTGCCATCATAATTTTTATTATGTCTTAAAACATAAACCTTTTCTGAAGCACAACAAAGGGATGAGTAAACTAAAAAGTTTTCATCAATAACATATTTTTTAAATCTATCTGAAATTTCTATTCCGTTTTTACAAAGGATATCTCTATCACTGCGGAGAAGAATTCCGCTATCTGCCGCGATTTGAGGGAACTCTGCCATATTCATACCAATGGCAAACACAACCTTTGGTCTTGCCGGACGAATACGATCAGCACTACCGCAAGCAACCTCATCTAAGGTTCGTGGAATACTTCCTATTGAGCATCCCCCGAAGGAAAGTTCAAGCATATTTATATACTCTTCTGCAGGAATTTCATCATCCGAGTAGCAACGCACCATATTATCTAACAGCTGCATAACGCTATCCCAGGACTGTATAATAAAATCTGCATTTTCAAAATCATCACGTTTTAAATATTCATTACAAACACCTTTAACCGCTTCATTAACCTTTAAAAATACTAAAGAATCATATACCGCTTTTGAAATATCCTTTGATTTACCGGAAAAAGATTTTTTTAAGGTTAATATAGGTGCTATTATCCTTTTTCTCAGATTATTAAGCTCTAGAAGCTTTTTATTTATCAGTTCAACCTCAGATTCTCTGACTGAATTAAATCCCAAAGGATTCATTTTCCACTCTTCTGTCCACGCCTCACCGTTTATATTCCAAATATAAACATACTCCTCTATTAAATTTAACTCCTCAACGGTTACATTAAAAAGCTCAGTTTTAAGTAATGCAAGGATATTTTCGCTACTTAAACTTTGAGCCGATTTTAATAAGGCTAAAACAAATCTTGAAATTGGAGATAAAATTAAGCTTCTGCGTTTATCCAAAAAACAAGGCGTATTATATTTGCTTGCGGTCAAGGCTATTCTACGCTCATACTTTGAAATATCTCTTGCTATTATCACAAAATCCTCAAACCTATAATTTTCAGTACGTACCAATCTGTGAATTGTTTTAAATACATATTCAATTTCATCAATTGGAGAATCTAAAGAAGCTATGGTTATATTTGCAGATTCGTCATTATACTCAAAACTTTCATTGGAAGAAAGTGCTTTTTCTAAAGCGTAAATCTCTTTGGACTCAAAATAAGAATTTTCCAATTCCACTGCTTTTTCAACCTTCACATTATGCTCCTCGGCATAATCTTTAAGCATTTGAATATTGGAATAAATATTAGCAAAAACACCTGTGGATTCTATTTTTTTATTAGGATGTGCACAAAAAGAAAGTACAATTTTTTTAGAATGTGATATCATTAATTTTAGGATTTTAAGCTGCAATCCTGTAAAACCTTTAAAGGCATCAACATAAATTGTTTTATCCTTAAAAAAGGCATTATCAATAGCTTTTTGATAAAAATTTTCCAATTCATCTAACGGATCGATATACACTCCCTTTAGCATATCGTTATAGGTTGAATAAACAAGAGCGATCTCTGATATTTTGTTAGCTAAACTATTATTATTTATTTTTTTACAAACCGAAATAAGCATATCGCTGCTTACACCCGCAGTTTTAAATTCTTTAATAACATTTACCATTTGGCTAATAAAAGAGGGTGAAGAAATGTATTTTGAAAATACGTTTAAATGTGGGGCGAGTTTTTTCAGACTCCTTGCCATCATAACGTTACGTTCAGAATCATCAATGCTAAGCCCGGCGATGCCACCATAAAGCTGACCTGCTGTTTCACACATTCGGGTAAAACTAAGCACCGAAACCTTACTCATAAAACCACCGCCAAAGGTGTCTAGCATAGCTTTTTCGGTTTCAAAGGTGTTTTGCTCCGGAACCAGCAAAATTACATCCTTTAAATTATCCTCAACATCTTTTTTTATCATCTTATGAATAGTAGTTGTTTTTCCTGATGCTGCAGGCCCAATTACAAACTGTAACATACAATTTTCTCCTACTTATTTTTGAATATTTTTTGGCGAAACACCAAAGCGCTCCTTATAAGCCCTATAAAAAGCAGAATAATCATTAAACCCACTGCTTTGGCAAGCAGAAATTGCAGAAGCACCTGCCAAAATATTATTTCTTGCCATAATGAGTCGTTTAAGTTTTATATATTCCCAAACGGTAACACCTGTAGCATTTTTAAAAATTCTATTAAGATGGTTTTTACTTATAAAAAATCTTTCGCTAAGCAAATCCAAAGAAAGTTCTCTTGCAATATTGGAATTTATATAAGCGATTATTTCATTTGGTAATTGTTTAATCTGCTTACCTTGCAGTTCCTGATTTTTGGCACGTTTATCAAATGCAATTTTTATTTCATAAAGAATGGCAAAAAGATTTGACATAATAGCTATACGCCTTGTCTGAGCATCATCCGGAGATAAATCTATACTTTTAAGACAATCATAAATGTGAGCAATACGGATTTCACTCGGAGAAAAATAATTTCCTATTCCCAAATCTCTATTCTCAAAAGGAGTTAACAATATATTCTCATCATCTATCAATTGAGATAAATCGGTATCAAAATGCAAAGCCATACGTTCGTAAGGCTGATCATCCTCAATAATTATTTTATGAAATTCACCGCTCCGCATAATTAAAACGCTACCCGGAACAAGTTTATAAACATTACCTTCAACCAAATAACTGGCACGTCCCGAAATAAAATAAAATATCTCGTTTTTTTTGTGAGCATGAGGGTGGTTATCATTGATTTTTCCTCCCTTAGGATGCTCATCAATAGAGTGGTGAAACTCAATTTTTTCGTCATAATAGCTAAACATAACATCACCCAAGTTAAGTTTATCACAAAATGGAGATATTTGCAATATATTTTGTGATTTTTAGCAATTGCTTTGTAAATTTATATATTATATACTTATTATATAAATAATATATTGTTAGGAGTGGTATTATGAAATTAACCTTCCGTTGGTATGGTGATTCTGATCCCGTAACTTTAGAAAAGATTTCTCAAATCCCTACAATGAGCGGTGTTGTTTCTGCTGTTTATGACGTGCCCGTTGGTGAGATTTGGAGCGAAGAAAGCATCCAGGACATAAAAGCCAAAGCCAAATCACACGGTTTAGAATTTGAAGTTGTTGAAAGTGTTCCCGTTCACGAGGATATTAAGCTCGGTAACGAAAACGCCGACAAGCTTATTGACGTTTATTGCGAAAACGTTCGTCGCCTTGGTAAAGCAGGCGTTAAATGTATTTGCTATAACTTTATGCCCGTTTTTGATTGGCTTCGCAGCGAACTTGAATTTCAACATAAAGATGGTTCTAACGGACTTGCTTACGTTGATGAAACCGTTTTAAGTATGAATCCTCTTACAAGCGAACTTTCTCTCCCCGGTTGGGATGAAAGCTACTCAAAAGAAGGTCTTAAAGCTTTGCTTAACGAATATGCTTCTGTTACTGAAGAAAAGCTTTGGGATAACCTTAAACATTTTCTTGAAAAAGTTATTCCTGTTGCAGAGGAATACGGCGTTATGATGGCTATCCATCCCGATGATCCGCCATGGGGTATTTTTGGTCTTCCAAGAATCATCACCAATCAGGAAAATCTCCGCCGTTTCTTAAAACTTGTTGATTCTCCCGCAAACGGTCTTACTTTCTGCACCGGTTCACTTGGTTGTACCCATCACAACGATATAATTGCAATGATCAAAGAATTTGGTGATAGAATCCACTTCGCACATCTTCGCAACGTTAAATGGGATGCCGAGCGTGACTTCCACGAAACCGCACATCCTTCTTCTTGCGGTAGCCTTGATATGTTTGAAATTGTTAAGGCTCTTCACGAAAGTGGTTTTAAAGGATACGTTCGTCCCGACCACGGTCGTATGATTTGGGGTGAAACAGGTCGTTACGGCTACGGCTTATATGACAGAGCATTAGGTGCAACATATATTGCAGGCTTGTTTGAGGCTGTAGAAAAACTTAGCAAATAAAGAAGGTGTATTTATGTCAAACATCAAACTTTGTGCTTTTGCTGACGAAAGTAATGCTTTTATCGACCAACAGATAGAAACTCTTAAAAGAAACTCCATCCCCTATTTGGAAATCCGTAACGTTGATAATGTTAATATTGCAAAAATCACTTTAGAAAAAGCAAAAGAAGTTAAATCTAAATTAGACGCTAACGGTCTTGCCGTTTGGTCCCTTGGTTCTCCTTATGGTAAAATCAAAATCACTGATGATTTTGCTCCCCATTTAGATGAATTTAAATACGGTCTTGAACTTTCACACGAGCTTGGTGCTAAATGTATTCGTCTTTTCAGTTTCTACGAGGCAGACGATAGCGCCCGTGATATTGTTATGGAACGTTTAACCGCTTTTATAGAGGCCGCTAAAGGTAGTGGCATTGTCCTCTGCCACGAAAATGAAAAAGGTATTTATGGTGATATAGCATCACGCTGCCTTGATATTCATAAAACTTTGCCGGAGCTTAAATGTGTTTTTGATCCCGCAAACTTTATACAGAGTGGTCAAGACACCAAAGAGGCTTGGGAATTGTTAAAAGACTACATATATTATATGCATATTAAGGATGCCCTTTGGGATGGCAAAATTGTTCCTGCAGGCCATGGCGACGGCAACATTCCTTACCTTGTTAAGGAGTACTCAAAGCAAGGCGGCGGTATAATGACCCTTGAGCCACATCTTATGGTATTTGACGGTCTTGCTGCCTTAGAGGCTGACGAAAAAACAGAGATCGATAACTTCTCATATCCTGATAATGATACTGCTTTTGACGTAGCTGCAAATGCTCTTAAGGATATTATAAACGCCTTATAACTTGGAGGTCTTCCATGAATGAATTAAAAGTTGGAATCATTGGAATCGGTAATATGGGTTACACCCATGCAAAAAATATTTTTGACGGCAAAATTAACCGATTAAAACTAGTAGCAGTTTGTGACATTGATAAAACAAAACTAGAAAAAGCAACCAGCGAATTTGATGGTATTGTAACCTTTGAAAAGGTTGATGATTTACTTGCTTCGAATTTGGTTGATGCCGTTATAATTGCTACTCCCCATTATTACCATACTGAAATAGCCATAAACGCCTTTAAAGCTGGCCTTAATGTCCTTACCGAAAAACCCGCAGGCGTACGTGCCAGCGATGTTTTAAAAATGAATTCTGCCGCTGAAAAAAGCGGCAAAGTGTTTGGGATTATGTGGAACCAAAGAACCAATCCCCTATTCCAAAAAGCCAAGGAATTGGTTGAAAACGGCACGCTGGGTTCTATGAAACGCTTAGTTTGGATAATCACAAATTGGTATCGCACCCAAAATTATTATGATTCTGCATCTTGGCGTGCAACCTGGTCAGGTGAGGGTGGCGGTGTTCTGCTTAATCAAGCTCCCCACAATCTTGACCTATGGCAATGGATTTTTGGTATGCCAGATGCAATTTATGCCTCTTGCGATGTTGGAAAATGGCATAATATTGAAGTTGAAGACGATGCCACCATCATTGGCTATTACAAAAATGGTGCCACCGCAACCTTTATAACTTCTACAGGTGAATATCCGGGAACCAACCGCCTAGAAATAAGTGGTAGCAAAGGTAAAATGATTTTGGAAAAAGGTACGCTTACACTTATCCTTTCTAACGATGACGAGCGTAATTTTTGCTATTCTGCTTCTGATGGACACCCAAAAATTGAATTAACTAAAACTGTTATTGAACAAACCGAAAAGGAATTAGCCCATAACGGTATCTTACAAAACTTTACCGATGCTGTATTGGACGGCACTCCCCTTTTGGCGTCCGGTTATGAGGGAATAAATGAAATTACCCTTTCCAACGCAGCTTATTTATCTGCTTGGACCGGTAAAAAAATTGATCTACCAATGAATTATGATGAATTTGACAAAGAACTTGGGAAACGAATCGAAACCTCTATGGGTCTACGAACCGTTTCCGCAACAAAAGCAAAAGGTCAGTCTTCCCGTTGGCAGGTTAATTGGTAAATTCGCTTAAATTTATAATATTATTTTAAGGAGGGATTTTTGTGAAATTTGGTGCTCAGTTATACACCCTTAAAAATTACACAAAAACTTTAGAGGATTTTGAAAACTCTCTTAAAAAAGTAGCTGAAATTGGATACAAATACGTACAGGTTTCAGGTACTTGTGACTTTGAACCTGAATGGTTAAAAGAGAAACTTGAAAAATACGGTCTTAAATGTGTTTTAACTCACGTTAAACCTCCCGTAAAGCTTTACAAGGATCCACAAAAATGTTGCGAAGAGCATTCGGTTTTTGGTTGCGATTACATTGGTTTAGGTAGTATGCCCAGACTTTGGCTTACCGATCAATTCACAAATGACGACGTTATTGATTTGTTTATTAAAGATTTCACTCCCGTTATGGAAACCTTAAAGGCTAACGGCAAATATTTAATGTACCATAATCACGGTGAGGAGTTCGATAAACTTTCAAACGGTCACACCATGTGGGATGATTTAGCATCAAGAATCCCTGCTGATTTAATGGGATTTATCGTTGACGTTTATTGGGTTCAAAAAGCAGGTAAAAACCCTGTAAAAGAACTTAGAAATCTTGCGGGTCGTGTTCCTTGTGTTCATTTCAAAGATTACAAATACGTTCGCGGTGCTGAGGAAAAAATTCAATTTGCTCCCGTTGGCGAAGGTAACTTAGACTGGGATGAAATCATTAAAGCTTGCGAAGAATCAGGTGTTGAGTTTGCTTTGGTAGAACAAGATGATTGTTTTGGCAGAGACCCATTTGAATGTTTAAAATCGAGCTTTGAATTTCTTAAATCTAAAGGTCTTGAGGCTGAATAATTTAATTTAAAATGAGGTAATAGCATGAAAATTGGTGCACAGTTATACACTCTTCATGATTTCACAAAAACTTTAGAGGATTTTGAAGATACTCTGAAAAAAGTTGCCGAGATTGGTTTCAAGTACGTTCAGGTTTCGGGCACTTGCAAATACGAACCTGAGTGGCTTAAAGAAAAATTAGACAAATATGGTCTTAAATGTGTGCTTACACACACCGATCTTAAATCTATGCAGGAAAACCCGGAAAAAGTTTGTAAGGATCACGATGTATTTGAGTGCGATTACATAGGCATTGGCGGTATGCCACGTCTTTGGCAATTTGATGAATTTACAAGTGATGAAGTTGTAGATAAGTTTATTGAAGATTTTTCTACAGTTATGGAAACCTTTAAAACAAATGGCAAATATTTAATGTATCATAATCATCATTATGAATTTGCTAAAATGTTAAATGGTAACTTTATGTGGGATGAACTTGCCAATAGAATCCCTGCCGATTTAATGGGATTTACTCTTGATACATATTGGATTCAATACGGCGGTAAAAATCCTGTAAAAGAAATCAAAAAACTCGCAGGTAGACTTCCCTGTGTTCACTTCAAAGATTACGCAATCATCAGAAAATTTCCTATGGAAGAATCTTTACAGTATGCTCCCGTAGGTAGCGGTAATTTAGATTGGGATGATATCATTCCCGCTTGCGAAGAAGCTGGTGTTAAATACGCACTTATTGAACAGGATAATTGCTTTGGCAAAGATCCTTTTGAATGCTTAAAATCAAGCTTTGAATTTCTTAAATCCAAAGGTCTTGAAGTTGAATAATTTTTTGAATATTTAAGGAGTGTTAATAATGGAAAAAGTAAGACTTGGTATTGTTGGTATTGGTAACCAAGGTGCAGGTTACGTAACCAAAATTCGAAGAGGCGACGTTCCTGAAATGGAAATCGCAGCAGTTTGCGACATTAATCCTGAACGTTTAGAGTGGGCTGAAAAAAACCATCCTGAGGTTGCACGTTTTGACGACGCAGAAAAAATGATGGATAGCGGTCTCGTTGACGCTATTTTAGTTTCTGTTCCCCACTATGATCACCCAAAATACTCTATTATGGGTATGAAAAAAGGTCTTCACGTTATCTGTGAAAAACCTGCAGGTGTTTACACCAAACAAGTAAAAGAGATGAACGAAGTTGCTAAAGAGTGCAACGTAAAATTCGGTATGATGTTCAACCAACGTACCCGTAACGTATACCGCAAACTCCACGACATTGTACATAGCGGTGTATATGGTAATATTCGCCGTACCAATTGGATTATTACAACTTGGTACCGTACACAAAATTATTACGATTCCGGTTCTTGGAGAGCAACATGGTCCGGCGAAGGTGGCGGTGTTCTTTTGAATCAGTGCCCCCATCAGCTTGACTTATGGCAATGGATTTGCGGTATGCCCAGCAAGGTTTACACAAAAATGCACTTTGGTAAGTGGCATGATATTGAAGTTGAGGATGACGTTACCACATACGTTGAATATCCCAACGGCGCTACCGGTACCTTTATAACCTCTACAGGCGATTTCCCCGGAAGCAACCGCTTTGAGATTACTCTTGATAAAGCAAAAATCATTTGCGAAGGATCAACTATTAAGATTTTTGAATTAGGAGCATCTACTCCTG
This sequence comes from Acutalibacteraceae bacterium, assembly GCA_045534095.1. Lineage (GTDB taxonomy): Bacteria > Bacillota > Clostridia > Oscillospirales > Acutalibacteraceae > UMGS1279. The sequence continues at coordinate 13,526 of JAZSJA010000054.1, forward strand.
ACCATATCGCTAAAGGAAAAGTGTTTACCAATCCTCCATTTTTAGGCGAAACTATAATTAACTGCAATAATGATAGTGATCAACATATGAATGTTTTCAAAGCTTTTGCCGCTGCTATTCTTCGCGATGAGCCATTAACTGCTAACGGTACTGAAGGTATTAACGGTCTCACACTTTCAAACTGTATGCACCTTTCTGCTTGGCTTGGAAAAGATATCGTTGTAGACGAGTTTGATGATGATTTATACTATGAAGAACTTATGAAACGCGTAGCAACTTCTCGCCGCAAAGAAAACGTTAAAGCAGTTGTTGTTGATACTTCCGGAACTTATTAATAGGTGATAAAATGAAAAATATTGTAATTACAGGTGCGGGCGGTGTTCTTTGCTCCGCTTTCGCAAAAGCACTTGCCGCAGATGGCAATAAAATTGCACTTTTGGACCTTAACGTTGAAGCAGCACAAAAAATTGCCGACGAAATCAATGCTGATGGCGGTTGTGCCAAGGCTTACAAATCAAACGTTTTGGATAAAGAAGAGCTAAACTCCATACACGATCAAATCCTTGCTGATTTTGGTAAATGCGACGTTTTAATCAATGGTGCAGGTGGTAACAGTCCCAAATGCACTACTACTCACGAAGAGTTTGAACTTGGCGACGAAACTGCTGAAGATATTTCCACCTTCTTTAATCTTGATAAAGAAGGCTTCAGATTTGTTTTTGACCTTAACCTTTTGGGAACCTTGCTTCCTACTCAGGTTTTTGCTAAGGATATGATTGGCAAAAAAGGTTGCACAATTCTTAACATTTCTTCAATGAATGCATTTAGACCCCTTACCAAAATTCCTGCATACAGTTCTGCAAAATCTGCAGTTTCTAACTTCACACAGTGGTTAGCCGTTCACTTTGCTAAGCAAGGTATTCGTGTTAATGCAATTGCACCCGGATTTTTTGTAACAAATCAAAATCGTGCATTGCTTTTCAACGAAGATGGCACACCTACTCCACGTACTAACAAAATTCTTGCCGCTACTCCTATGGGCCGTTTTGGTGATCCCGACGAGCTTTTAGGTGCACTTCGTTTCTTAGTAGATGAAAACGCCGCAGGCTTTGTTACCGGTATCGTTATTCCTGTAGACGGCGGTTTCTCTGCCTATTCAGGTGTTTAATTAGTTTTATCGGGGAGATTTTTATATATGTTTAATGCCCTCGTTAGCAATCGGCTAACGAGGGCATTACCTTTTTAATAATTAAAGTTCAAATCTTACTTGATGACCGGCTGGGGTGTATTTTGTATATTTAACACCTGCTGCATCAAACATCTTTTTCGAAGCGATAACGCTATCGGTAGAAGCGTATTTATCCTCAAGATAAATGACTTCCTTAATACCAATTTGAATAATAGCTTTAGCACATTCATTACAAGGGAACAAGGTACAATAAACTCTACAGCCTTTCAAAGTACCGCCTCTAAAATTCAAAATAGCATTTAGTTCCGCATGGCAAACGTATGGATATTTGGTATCAAGTGTATTACCACTTCTGTCCCAAGGAAAATCATCGTCAGAACAGCCACAAGGCATACCATTGTACCCTACAGACATAATTCTGTTTTCATCGTTTACAATACAAGCACCTACCTGTGTTCCGGGGTCTTTGCTACGTCCTGCAGAAAGCATAGCTACACCCATAAAATATTCATCCCAACATAAATAACCCTCACGCTTCATAAAAACATACCTCCTAAATAAAATTACGCCTAATTTGACGTTTTAATAACTCTTTTTTTATTAGCCCTATTAACGCTTAATAATACTATAAACATAATAAACGGAACTAGCGATGATACCAAAAATCCTAATTGCATTCCCGCTTGATTACTTGATATATTAAATATATCAGCAAATTTTTCCGCTATGCCTCTTGAAATTGAAAAATCAGAAACAATTCCAAAAATCCAAGGAAGTGTAGCACATCCCAAATCTCCAAAAATTGCTAAAACGCTAAAAAGTGATGCTCCGCTACCTTTAAACTCTTCAGCCGCACTACTTAAAACTCCGGGCCACATAACGCTAACAGAAAATCCACAAACACCGCATGCAATAATACTAAAAATCGGAGTATTTGAAAAACCAATAACCAAATATGTAACCGTGCAAATACATGCAAAAATCATTATTATTCTATTCGGATGAACTTTCTTGCCAAAAATAGCATACCCCACTCTGCCAATTCCCATAAAAATCGCAAACATACAGGGTCCGAAAATATCACCCAACCATTTATCAACTGCAAAACCCGTTTCTACAAAAAAAGAAGTCCACTGAACCATAGTAATCTCTGACGCACCCGCACAGAACATCAATAATAAAAAAAGGTAAAAACGTTTGTTTTTTAGCACACTTTTTAACTTGAAAGAATTGTCTTTGTCCCCATCAAGCTCCAAAATTGGAGCATAACAAAATAAAACCGTATTTATCGCAGGCAAAATAGCCCAAACAAAAGGAATATAATACCAATTTGCTCTGCCAAATAACAAAAGCAATAATGTTGTAAAAACGACCGTTGCGGCCTGTCCCCAACAATAAAAAGAATGCAAAAAACTCATACTGCCTGCCTTATTATCGCTAGGTAAAGCCTCTACTATAGGGCTTATAAGCACCTCTATAAATCCACTACCAATAGCTAATAAAACAATTGATAAAACCAGCCCTAAATACGGTGACATAATATTAGGCAGACTACCTAAACATATAAATCCTATACAAGAGCAGGCCTGTGCCATAACAACACAACAACGATACCCTAACTTGGGAACTATGTAAATCGAAAGTAAGTCAATAATTAGTTGAGAAAAAAAGTTAATAAACACTAAACGGCCAAGTTCTTCTTTTGTAAGACCAAAAGGTTCGGCGCTAAATATTATAAACAATAAAGAAACAAGATTGTTTACAACGGCCTGTATTGCATACCCTAAATAACAAGCCTTTTTTGTTATTTTATAGTTATTATTCATTTTACTACTCTCTTAACAATACCTCCATAAGTTCATCGGCATTAGAAACTAGCTCTCTTGCACCAAATTTAGTAAGCTCTTCTTTTTCTCTAAAGCCCCATAATACACCTATCGGATAAGTACCTGAGTTTACGCCACCCGCAATATCCATACCTGTATCCCCAACAAAAGCACATTTTTCCGGCGTAACTTTAAGTTGCTTTAATGCCATAAAAATCCCCGTTGGATCCGGCTTAGGTGGTACACCATCACGGAGACCTAAAATGCAATCGAATACATCGCCATAAAGGGCATAAACTATCTTTTCGGCCATTTCCTGTGCCTTATTGGTAACAACGGCTATCTTTATTCCTTTTTCCTTCAAACGGTTCACAAGGGAAACCAGGCCATCATACGGCACGGTGTACTCAACACAATGATTTTTATACCGCTCCATAAATAATCCCTTGAGTTCGGATATCGCTTCATCATATCTATTATCTGGTGGTAAGGCTCTCTCAATCATTTTTGAGATACCATCACCCGCAAAGTATTTGAAAGCATCAGTTGAATGATTTGAAAATCCTTTTTGGGATAAAACATAATTTACAGAATTGGTCAAATCGTCTAAAGAGTTTACAAGGGTACCATCCAAATCAAAAAACACCGCATCAAATTTCATAATTTCACCTATTTTGCTAGTTTACACTTATAATATTATAATTTAAAAGGGGAATTTTTTCAATAGTTTTTTGTCTAACATCGTCATTTTCGAACAGTTTTCACCCTATATTTTGTCAATTTATTGTGCAATGCTATATTTTAACAAAAAATGTTTAATTTTTAAGCAAAATTTCAAAAAAACACTTGCAAAATCATTTAAAATATGGTAGTATAATATCTGTTATGTAACAAATTAAAGGAGGTGCAGATAATGGCTAAGTGTGAAATCTGCAGCAAAGAAATCGCTTTTGGTATTAAAGTATCCCACTCTCACAGACGTTCTAACAGAACTTGGAAACCCAACGTTAAACGCGTAAGAGCTATCGTTAATGGTTCTCCTCGTAGAATCAACGTATGCACTCGTTGTCTTCGTTCCGGCAAGGTAACTCGTGCTATCTAATCAAAGGATATTTAAAAATTTAGGATTACGACCAATTGGTCGTAATCCTTTTTTTTAATTCTTTTTAATAATCATTACAAGTAATTTACCCGTCTTTAAACCAATTTCAACAGATTCGTCTTTAAATTCATTACTAACGCCCAAAGGGAAAGAATTAAAAAGAGTAGTATTTTGAAGAGGATATTCAGCCCCTTTTATAAAAACACCCGTTGAACTATCAGATATTGAAAACACCGAAAAATAGCATTCATACTGTGGTTTATTTATTTTCACATAATCATTAACAATATATAATTTACTGTTTAAATCCCAAACAACAGCCTTAGCAGACTTTTCTGTTAAATAAATCATAGTAGAAATTGTTGCCATAGTATGGTCTAATCTACCACCGGTAACACCTGAAATAATAAAATCATTATATCCTCTTTCCAAAGCCAATTCAACAGCGAATTGCAGGTCGGTTTGGTTTTTATGGGTGGGAAGTTTAATAATCTCACACGAAAGATTTTCAGGATAAGGTGCTGAATCAAAGTCGCCTACTATCAATCCCGACTTTATGTTATTCTCCAAGGCAAATTTGTAGCCCGCATCAGCACAAATTACAAAATCGCTATCTGTAATTTCTGAACATATTTCAGGATTGATTTCAGATGTATTACCACCCAAAATAATTACTCGCTTAGTTTTTAGCGTTTTTCCCATTCTTTAATATCCTTTATTTCGTTAAATATGGTTTTATAGCTTTCAACACGTGTTTTTTCGACATCTCCGTTTTCCATAGCCGATAAAATTGCACAACCTTTTTCTACAGTATGGGTGCATGAGGTGAACTTGCATTCCCCTAAATAATCTGCAAAATCAGGAAAAACAAAGGGAAGCTCATCCTTTTTAAGTGGCATAGTTCGCTCGATATCCAAGCTTGAAAAACCGGGAGTATCTGCAACGTAGCCTCCGCACACCGGATACAACTCCACGTGACGTGTTGTATGTCTTCCTCTGCCCAGTTTACTGCTAACCTCACCTGTTTCGAGATTAAGATTGGGAAATATTCTGTTTAAAAGACTTGATTTACCCACACCCGAATTACCTGTAAAAGCAGAAACCTTGCCCTCTAACATACTCATTATTTCATCACATCCATCACCATTAACACCTGAAGATGTGATGCATTTAAATCCCGCACGCGTATAAAGTGATTTCCATTCTTCCAATTGCCCTAGATCAGATTTATTAAAAATAACAATAGGCTCAATATCATTATTGATTGCTATTGCAGTAAGACGATCTATGAGCAAAGCGTTGGGAGCAGGCGTATTGTGAGAAGAAACAATAAAAAGTTGATCTAAATTAGCAACGGGAGGACGAATTAAAAGATTTTTACGTGGCAGTATTTTACAAACAACACCTTTTAAATCCTCTAATACTTCAAACTCCAAAAAATCACCGACTGTTGGAGTTTCGTGATTTTTTCTAAATATCCCTCTTGCCTTACACTCATATACACTGCCGCCGGCTTCTATATAATAGAAGCCGGCAATTGCTTTTAAAAGTATACCTGTCATATTACCTACTAAAATCCTTAACCCTAATAATAAAGTTGCGAATCATCGCTACCATAACCTACATCATTATCATAGCTGTTGGAACTATTGCTATTATAATCTTCAGGATTGGTAGTTTCCTCTTCGACTCTTTGCGGATAGGTATGGCTTACTTGACTTATAACTTTTCCGTTTTCTTTTGCGTCAATAACGTAAGTCATATAATCATTATAAGACTGATTATCTGAAGAAAGTTTTATTGTAACAATGACTTTTTGCTCGTTGGTAGTAATTTTAAAGTTTGCAGTTCCAAGCTTTGAAAATTCAATTTTGCTTGAATACTGATCGGCGCTTACCTGTGCATTGTTGATCCATGCTGAAACATAGCCGTATTGACTTACATAATCAGAAGGCAAATTAACATCAAGTGTGAAATCATAAACAGGAACTCCGTTACCAATATACAAATCTATTGCGGAACCTTTAGGTTTTTCACTTCCCTCTTCGGGTGATTGTTTAATAACGTAGCCTTTAAAATTAGGTTCGCTTTCAACCTCGATAATCCTGCCAACAGTAAAACCGGAACCGTTGGTAATCAGTCTTTCGGCTGCATCTTGTTGTATTCCTACCACGTCAGGAACTTTAAGTAGTTCTTCGGGAGGTGGTCCTAAACTAACAAAAACCTTAATTTCAGAATTGGGAGGCAATGTTGAATCATAAACAGGATCGGTTCTAATAACAATATCTTTGGAAATCGAATCATCATATTCTTCAACCTTAGTTACAATAAAGCCCTCATACTCCAAGGTATATTGAGCAGCGTCAAAAGACAAGCCTTCAACATTTGGAAGTTTAACCTTTGGCAAATTACCACTACAGAAGGTAACGGTTATATGTGCACCTTTTTTAACCTCAGTACCGGCAGCCGGTTTTTGTTTAAAAATTTCTCCCGGTTCAATTTCAGCAGCTAATTCTTGAGAGGGTTCTCCTTCTTCATAAATAAATACAAAATCATATTTCTTTTCGTATTCAGCAAGATCTTCTTGCTTCATATTAAAGAAATCCGGGCATTCAAACGCCTTTCCGGTATCTCCTGCCAGTTTGGGAACAAGAATTATACAAAGCACAATAATAGCTGCGATAAATGCCACCGCAACACCGGTTAAAATTGCGGTAACAGGCACTTTACTTGAAGTTTCTGTATCATTTTGTTCCTCAGAATTTGTATCCGTGTTATAAAGGAAACTATCAACAGCCTTTGTTGGCGAATTATCCACAAAATATGAATTGTGAAATACGGTGGAAGGGTCTCTTTTAAACTGCTCCAAATCTCTTAACATTTCGGCAGCGGACTTATAGCGATTTTGTGTATCCTTCTGCATGGCTTTCATAGTAATTTGCTCAAGTCCCAAAGGAATTAAAGGATTTATATGTGTTGGTAATTTGGGTTCTGTTTGAAGCTGCATAATAGCAACAGAAACTGCACTCTCTGCTTCAAACGGCAAGGTACCTGTAAGCATTTCATACATAATTACGCCAAGGGAATAAATATCAGCCTTTTCATCTGTGAACTCACCTTTTGCTTGTTCAGGGCTAATATAATGCACAGAACCGATGGCTTTATCAGTAATAGTTTGAGATTCTTTTCTGGCAAATCTAGCAATACCAAAATCTGTAACCTTAATAGTCTTATCGGCTAATACAATTATGTTTTGAGGTTTAACGTCACGATGCACAATACCTTTATCGTGTGCATGCTGTAAACCACGAAGGATTTGTATGGTAAAGCTTACAGCGTCATTCCAAGTAAGCCCGCCATTTCTTTCAATATATTCTTTAAGAGTAATGCCCTCTATATATTCCATTACGATATATTGAATAAGGTCGCCAAAACTAACGTCATAAACCTTTACGATATTAGGATGTGATAGTACTGCGATTGCCTTAGATTCATTTTTAAATCTTCTTTGGAACTCTTCGTTAGAAGCAAACTCTTCTTTTAATATTTTTATTGCAACAATGCGGTCTTCTATACTATCATAAGCTTTATAGACAACAGCCATACCGCCAACGCCTATAATTTCTCGTATCTCATATCGACCGTCTAAACGTTTACCAACAAATTTATCCATAAATAACTCCATTTCCGTCACTAAAACGACTTTTTTACATTTACAGAATTATAATTTAAAATAAAATATGTTAATCATACTTTAACAGCAACAGCAGTTATATTATCATATCCGCCATTTTGATTGGCAAGTTCCACCAATCGTTCGGCCAGGGTTACAAAATCATTGTCCGAAGATGCAAGCTTAATAAGCTCATCATCTATACAGTTTGTAAGTCCATCTGTACAAAGAAGAATAGAATCTCCTTGAGCAACTTCAATCTCTTCAAAATCAATATCGATGTAAGATGCTACGCCAAGTGCTCTTGTAATAACGTTTTTGTTAGGGTGATTTTTGGCTTCCTCTTCTGTAAGTTGTCCTTTTTCAACCAAGGTTTGTACAACAGAATGGTCTGTCGTTAATTGTGTTAGTTCGTTATTTGAATATAAATACACACGGCTATCACCCGCATGAGCAATATACGCAACACCTTTAATTACAACAACAGCAACAACCGTGGTGCCCATTCCGTGTAGTTCAGTATCCTCCATGGACATACCATAAACTCTAGCATTAGCAGATTCTATAGAAGATTTTAAAAGATTACGAACCGCTGATGCACTTGATTTTGGGGACAAATTGTTTTCAAAGGAATTGGAAATTACTTCGACTGCAGTAGAGCTTGCTACGTTACCGGCCGCCATTCCTCCCATGCCATCACACACGACAGCCCAAGTAACTGCACCGCCATCGAGCTGGCCATAATTAAAACTATCTTGATTTGAGGAACGTTTCATTCCAATATCGGTTTTAGCAGAAACAATCATTTAATCCCCTCCTCTCTGCTTTTTCTTCTTAGCTGACCACAAGATGCATCTATATCTGCACCCAAGGTACGCCTTACGGTGGTATTGATTCCTTTTGATTTCATAAGCTCACAAAATCTATGAACCTTATTATCATTAGGTCTTGAAAAGGAATTTTCCTTAACCGGATTTGCCGGGATTAAATTCAAATGGCAAAGCATACCTTTTAATTTTTTTGCTAAAATATCAGCACACTCATCGGTATCATTAACACCGCTTATGAGTGCATATTCAAAAGAAATTCTTCTGTTTGTTTTTTTGGTATAATCACTACAAGCTTTTAAAAGCTTTTCTACAGGATACGCACGATTAACCTTCATAATAGAATCTCTTATTTCATTGGTTGGTGCATGAAGAGAAATAGATAAAGTAACCGGAAATCCCGTTTCCATAAGTTCGTATATTTTAGGAACTACACCTGAAGTGGAAACAGAAATGTGTCTGAGTCCAATGTTAAGTCCTTCCTCGTCACTAACAAGTTTTAAAAACTTTAAGGTGTTTTCAAAATTATCTAAAGGCTCACCCATACCCATCATAACAACGTTGGAAATTCTAACGCCGTTATCTTTACCTGCCATTTCAACTTGAGCAAGCATTTCCGAAGGGGTAAGGTTGCGAAATAAACCATCGATACCCGATGCACAAAAGCTGCACCCCATACGACAACCAACCTGTGATGAAATACATACAGTGTAACCATGATGATATTTCATAACAACAGATTCTATGCATTCACCATCGCATAACTCATATAAATATTTTACAGTATCATCTACCCTAGATTCAAGCCTTTTTTTGATTTTTACTCCTCTAAGTTCAAAAATATTACACAAACTTTCGCGAAGGTTTTTGGGCAAATTGCTCATTTCATCGAAACTTTCTACACCTTTTCGCACCCAAGAGTATATCTGTTTAGCACGAAATTTAGGCAAAGAAAGCTCTTTCAAATGGACTTCAAGTTCATTAAAGGTAAGTGATTTTATATCGATTTTTTCCATAAAATCACACCCTTTCCATAACGGCTACGAAAAATCCGTCGCCCAAATCATCAGGTGGCATAAAGGTAAAAGTTTTAGCCGTTTTATCATTAAATGGTGAAATCAGTTTAAACTCTTCGTTTTTACTAAGAAAAGATTTTACAACTTCTTCATTTTCTTCTTTTAAAAGTGTACAAGTAGAATAAACAAGTCTACCGCCCGATTTAACATACCGAGAAGCCACATCTAATATATTTTTTTGGATTTCAGGCAATCCAGCACATTCAACTTCACTTTTATATTTTATTTCAGGCTTTCGTCTTATAACACCAAAGCCACTACAAGGAACGTCACAAATAACTCTGTCAAATAAACCTAAATCCTTGTTAAACACCGCCGCATCATTAACATCTGCCTTTACATTTTCCAAAGAAAGACGCTTAGCCCCATCACTTATTAACTTAACGCGATGTGAATGAATATCAAGAGAGATAACCTCACCTGTATTTTGCATATCAATAGCGATGGAAAAGGTTTTGCCACCGGGGGCAGCACAACAATCCAAAATTCTTTCATTAGGTTTAGCAGAAAGTGCTGAAACTGCAAGACGGCTAGAGTAGTCTTGAACAAAAAACAATCCTAATTTAAAAGAGTTTAATTTTTCTACGTTTTTTATCCCCTCAACCGCATAAAAATCATCAATATCGGTTGAAATTATTTTTGCACCAATTTCTTCAAGTTCCTTTAAAATAAATTCAAAGGCGTTTTCTTTAAGTAGATTTATTCGAATAAAAATTGGCGGAACCAAAAGTGCATTTTCAAAAAAAGAATCTATTTTTTCCTTGGTATACTCCGAAACTAAACGATCGTATAACCAATTTTCCACTGAATATTTTACAGATTGATTTTCGATATTTTTTAAAAGGTCATAAGTAGTTTCTTTACACAAATTCCTCAAAACTGCATTAACAAGTCCTACATTTCCACGCTCTTTTGATTTTTTTATCAGCTTAACAGCTTCATTGCACGCGGCGGAATTAGGAATTTTATTCATAAATAATATTTGATATGCTCCGCTGCGAAGTACTGCAGAGGTATAGGGAGGTGTTTTAGACATTGGCTTTTTTAAGAACTTATTCAAAATATAATCAATAGTTATTTTTCTTTCCAAAACACCATAAAAAGCAGTTGTAACAAAAGCTTTACCTAAAAAATCCAAATCGGATTCATTTAAAACGTTATCTAAAACGATGTTAGAATATCCGTTTTTTTCTGCTTTTAATAGTGATGAAACTAAAACCTTTCTTTCGTTTTGCACTTCCCCACCTCCTTTGCGTTTTTTAAAATTTCTTAGTTATTTAGATTTGCCCCGTTTGGTATAAATCTACCATTTATAAATGCAGAAGAATCCATTTTTTTAGAGCCATCAGGACAAATTTCTTTGATTTGCAAAGCAGTATTATCACCACAGGCGATATATGCCTTTGAATCCTTCACAAAAAACTCACCAGCGGTATAACCACTAATATTTTCGGCAACTGCATTGAAAAGCTTAAATCTGCGTTCGTTATAATAAAAATAGGTTAAAGGCCAAGGATTAAAGCCCCTAACAAGGCAACATAATTCAGTTGCGGTTTTATTAAAATCTAAAAGTCCCATTTCCTTGGTAAGCATCGGAGCATAATTTGCATCTTCCTCAGATTGTTTTTTAGGAGTAATTATCCCTTTTTCCAGCCCTTTAATTGTAGAGGAAAGCAACTCTGCACCTGCAACGCAAAGCTTATCAAAAAGGCTGCCGCCTGTATCATTTTCATCAATAGGCATTGTTGAAACTTCTAAAATATCACCGGTATCAATACCCTCGTCCATAAGCATAGTAGTAACGCCTGTAACCTTATCGCCACATACAATAGACCACTGAATGGGAGATGATCCTCTATGCCTTGGTAAAAGGGAACCGTGTACGTTTACACAACCATATTTAGGATATTCTAAAATCTCTTTCGGTAAAATTCTACCATAAGCCACAACTACAATTAAATCAGGATTAACCTTTTTTATAAGCTCCATTGCCTCAGGATTATCACGCAATTTTTTAGGTTGGTAAACCTCAATATTGTGCTTTAGAGCAATCTCTTTAACGGGAGGTGCTGTAAGAATTTTCTTTCTACCAACAGGTTTATCCTCACGAGTAAAAACAAGTTCTACACTATGCCCATCCTCTATGAGTTTTTCAAGGCAAGGAACTGCAAAATCGGGAGTGCCCATAAAAATAACCTTCATAGTATTAACCCCTTATAACCTTATCTATATATAAAATTCCGTTTAGGTGGTCTATCTCATGGCAAAATGCACGTGCAAGTAACTCTTCTCCTGTAATTTCGAAGGTATTGCCGTTTCTATCTTGAGCTTTTACCGTTACCTTCATAGGCCTTTTAACTATTCCGCTTTGACCTGGGATGGATAAACATCCCTCGTCTCCTACCTGCTCACCCTCCTCGCTGATAATAGCGGGATTGATAAGCTCAATAGGGCCATCTCCAACATCAATAACACAAATGCGACGAAGTATGCCAACTTGAGGTGCGGCTAAACCAACACCGTTTGCATAATCCATAGTTTCAATCATATCATCTAAAAGGGTTGCGAGTTTATCATCAAAATTAAAAACAGATCTGCAAACCTTTCTAAGAACGGGATCACCATTTTTAACAATATTACGAATTGCCATATTTTTTCTCCTTGGTTAAATTATACTTTCAGGATTTATATCCACAAAAACATTAACAGTTTTATCACTAACGGAATAAAATTCCAAAATTACATTATTTAAAAATTCGCGAAATTTCGGAGTATTTTTGGTTTTTAAAATAATTCTTTGACGATATTTCGAATTGACCTTTGGAATATTTGCGGCGACTGGTCCCAAAATAATCATCTTTATATTATCACTTTGCTTTTCTAAGGCATTTTTTATAAGTTCAAAAAACTTTAAAGCAGCAAGGCGAGTAATTTCATTTCCAACACCCGAAATTCCAACCATAACTATATCGCAATACGGAGGATATATCATAAGTCTGCGTGTTAAAATTTCGGTTTCGTAAAAACTTTCGTAATCCTGTCTACACGCAAGCTCAATAATATCATTTTCAGGCTCATGGGTCTGAACGATAGCCAGCCCGGGATCTTCGCCTCTACCCGACCTACCAATCACCTGTGTTAGTAAGGAAAAGGTTCGTTCCAATGCACGAAAATCATCACTATACATTGATTGATCTGCAGAAAGGACTCCAACTAAGGTAACGTTTGGAAAATCAAGCCCTTTAGCAACCATTTGTGTGCCAAGCATAATATCATATTCACCTTTGGCAAAGGCAGAAAGACCTTTTTCAAAAGCATCACGAGTCATAGTGGTATCAGCATCCATACGAAGAATTCGAGCATTTGGAAACATTGCAGAAAGCTCTTCATCGGCACGCTGTGTACCAACACCTGAAAAACGCAACTTTTTGTTTTTACAACTTGGACATTCTTCGGGAATATTATGAGACGCACCGCAATAATGACACATCATTTTTTTATTTGCAGAATGATAGGTTAAGGAAATACTGCAATTTTCACAACTAAAAACATGTCCACAAGCAGGACAGGAGATGTAAGTATTATGACCGCGACGATTTAAGAGAAGAATAGCCTGCTTTTTATTTTGTAAGGTTTTTGAGATTTCGCTTGCTAACAATCGGCTTATAATACCTGTATTACCAACAGATAACTCATTTTTCATATCAACCGTTTGAACTTGAGGTAAAACAGCGTTGCCATAGCGTTTTTTAAGAGAAACTAAACCATAACGATTTTCGATTGCATAGCAATATGATTCAACAGAAGGTGTGGCGGATGCTAAAAGAAGCATAGCCTTATGATACTTAGAACGTAAAGTGGCGACCTCGCGTGCATGGAAGCGAGGACTTTGTTCGGATTTATAAGTATGCTCTTGTTCTTCGTCCATTATTATCAGGCCAAGATTATTAAGAGGGGCAAAAACTGCAGAACGTGTACCAATTGCTACCACAGCTCGGTTTGAAGCAGCTTTTTTCCATTCCTCCATACGTTGCCCAAGGGACATAGCACTATGAAACACCGCAACTTTATCACCATAACGGGCACTGAATTTAGCAAGAGTTTGGGGCGTTAAGGCAATCTCCGGTACCATAACAATAGCACTTTTACCATTAGCAATGGTAAAATCAACAAGTTTCAAAAAAATACTTGTTTTACCGCTTCCTGTAACGCCATAAAGTAACGACGTTTTTGCATAGGGAGAGTTATAATCAATCAATAAATTGTCGTATGCTTTTTGTTGTTCCTTCGTTAATTTTATATCCTTTACTTGTGTAGGTACAACCTCGTCCTTTAAAGCCATAGCAGGTACGGAATTTATAGTAACTATCCCCTTTTTTTCGAGGGTGGTAATAACAGCCTGTGTTACTCCGACATAATACAAAACCTCTTTAACACTAGCAGAAGATACCTCATCTAAAAAATCTACAACCGCCTTTTGTTTTGCAGTAAGCTTTGGTAAATCTGCAAGAGGAACTGAGAGGGTTGCCATATTAACGGTAGGGTCACGCATATTTTGTTTTGCTATATGATCAAAAAAAAGGATTCCTTTTTTAGAAAGACCGGTAATAATAAAATCATCGCTTAAACCAAAAGCTTTAAGCACCGAATTTTTTTCTGCCGAACCACCTTTTTTTCTAATAAAACAAACAATATCATTTTCCGTTTTTGAAAGTGTGGCTAATTCTTCGGACGAAAGGTTTTCTGAAAGTTTAACCATCGACACCATTTTTAAATTAAGCCCAAATGGTAACAAAGTTTTAATCGCATCATAATATGTGCAAAAGGTATGATTTTTAAGCCATTTAACAATCCCTAAAAACTCTTCGTTTAAAAGGGGCGTTTTATCCACGACAGAAAGAATACTTTTCATCTGTGTGGGGTTGTTATTTGGTTCACACTCTGTCAAGTAAATAACAACACCCTGTCGCTTTGTATTGCCTCTTCCGAAAGGAATAGTTACTCTGCAACCAGGCTTACAAGCCTCTACAAGCTCGGTCGGTACCAAATAATCAAAGGGCTTGTCAAAACGATAAACCGTTTTTTCTACAACAACACCTGCAACAACGGAATAACGCATAAGACAAGCCTCCCTCTTTTTTGTAATTAAATTTTAAATATTACAAACCTTTTTCCTCGGCAACTTTATCAATTGCCAAGCTAACTGATTTTTCAAGTTCTTTATCAGTTTCGTTTTCATTTTTTTCGGCAATAACTCTTGCCTGTTTTGCTACCTCTAAAACCAACTGATAGCGACTTTCAGAATTGTTAATAAGTTTTCCAATTGCGGGATTAAGCATTTTTAAGCACCTCATCAATAATATGTTTTTGATTTTTTAACAATAATTTATTGCTTTTTAAAACTGCAAGAAAATCTTCAACCGCTAAAGATAAATCATCATTTATAACGATGTAATCATATTCATCTGCACGGCGAATTTCTTTAAAAGCCTCGTTCATTCTTTTTTCGATTTGTTCGGAAGTTTCAGTACCACGACCCGAAAGTCGTTTTTGCAACACTTCAAAGGAAGGAGGCATTATAAACACACTTATAACACCCGGCAAGAGCTTTCTAAGTGAGTCGGCACCATTTACATCACATTCAATAACAACATCATCACCAGCGGCAAGATGTTCTTCAATGGGAGCCTTTGGCGTACCATAAAAATTACCTGAATATTCATTATACTCTAAAAAGTAATTTTTTTCAAGTTTTTCTTTAAATTCCTCTGTAGAAATAAAGTGATATTTTTCACCTTCAACCTCACCTACTCGCATTTTACGAGTAATTTGAGAAATTGAGAAAAATACATCATTTCTTATTTTCAAAACCTCTTTTAAAATTGTATCCTTTCCCGAACCTGAAGGACCTGAAATAATATAAACGTTACCTTTACTCATTTTCATCCTCCAACAAATAAATATCATTATTTTCTTCTTCAATACGATTGGCAACCGTTTCGGATTGCAAATAAGTAAGAATTATATGATCACTATCGGTTATTAATACGGCTCTGGTGCGTCTACCGTGGGTAGCATCAATAAGAGTACCTCTTTCCTTTGCCTCGCCGATAATTCGTTTTATTGGAGCCGATTCAGGGCTAACAATAGCCACCAATCTTTCCACAGAAACCATATTTCCAAAACCTATATTTATAAGTTTCATAACACAAATACCTCAAAAAACTATTCGATATTTTGAATTTGTTCACGAATTTTTTCTATTTCACCCTTAATATCTACAACTATGCGAGTGATTTCAATATTCTGAGCTTTAGAACCGATTGTATTAGCCTCACGATTCATTTCCTGAACCACAAAATCGAATTTTTTACCTAAAGTTTCGTCGCTGTTTATCATATCAATAAGCTGAGTGATATGACTTTTTAGGCGGACCGTTTCTTCATCTACGGCAATTTTATCAGCAAAAATAGCTGCTTCAGTTAAAATGCGTTGTTCATCGATAGACGAATCTTCTAAAACCTCACGCAGCTTTTTTTCTAATCTTTCACGATAGTTTTGAAGGGTTTCAGGTGCGTGTTTTTCAACCTCACCAACCATCTGTAAAATATGCTCGCAACGATTTTTTACGTCTACCGCTAATCTTTCGCCTTCGGTTTCACGCATTTTTATAAACGCTTCTACTGCACCAACGGCAGCCTCTTCAACTGCAGACCAAACCTCTTCCTCATCCATTTTAGGGCGTTCAACAACAAAAATATCATTGTTTGAAACAACGTCGCTCAAAGACACCTTGCCGAAAAGACCATATTTCTTTTTTAAGGTTTTAAGAGCGTTAATGTAATTCTCTGCCACAGTTTCATTTATAGTTACCACACTACCTGAACGTGCGCCGCCATCTATACCCACATACACCTCGATTTTTCCTCGTGTTATACGCTTTGAAAAGAAAGA
The DNA here is from genome assembly GCA_045534095.1 of Acutalibacteraceae bacterium. Lineage (GTDB taxonomy): Bacteria > Bacillota > Clostridia > Oscillospirales > Acutalibacteraceae > UMGS1279. Next base: position 30,173 of record JAZSJA010000054.1, read on the forward strand.
TTTTAACTTATCCTCCAAAAAGGTACATCCCTTTGGAGTACGTACAGAAAACTCAAAATATCTATGGTTAACAGATTTAATTTCAACCGTATAGGTTACGCCATTTTTAAGCAGTTCAAAACGTCCATAGCCTGTCATACTTCTTACCACAACAACAACCCCTAAAACTCTTTAGATAATGTATTATTATACCAAATTAACCCCTATTTTGTCAACTGAAATGAACAAAATTATTGGGATTTTAAAAGATAATAACAACCTATTTGCTTGAAGGTTGATTTTTGCAAATTGTTTTAATCTCTTCCAAAGAAATTGTATCTAAATCGGTAACCAAATTAACATCACCATTTGATATGTGAGTTAATTTATCATCCTCTAACAAAAACACCCAAGGTGCCTTTTCAAAGGGCTCTTTATAGTGATATTTTTCCTCATTTGTATCACCAATAAAAAGATATGTTTTTGCAATTTCCAAGGTTACATCACCATTAACGTAGGCGTAACCCATAGTAGAATAATTTCTGCCTTTATAAACCTCGCTCCAGGTTACGTTTAAGGTATATAACACACCATTTTCATCAACGTCAGCCTTAATAACAGTACCCAAAAGGACGTTATCACTTTCACCAATCATTTCGCTAAGGGTATATGTTTTAATGGGAGGCACTGATGTTTCATTTGAAGTTACAATGGTTGAAACACTTGTAATACTTGAACTCTCACCATTATTTTTTGGAAAAATCTTTGGTACTAAAACAACAGCACCAATCATTAAAAATATAGACATAATTAAAACTATAATTATTATTTTATTTTTCATATTTTCCTCCAAAATAAAAATGCGGTCAGGAAACCCCCAACCGCACAAATTGTTTTTTAAAGCAATTACTTTTTAAGAGCAACAAAGTTTGCTACAACTGCAAGAACAAAGAATAAAACAGCAAGCCATTTTGTCCAACGAGCGAGAAATGCATCTACAGTTCTTGCCTTGTTTTTAGAAAGAAAAGTATCAGCACCGCCTGAAATAGCACCATTGATACCGGAACGATGACCCTCTTGCATTATTACAACAAAAATTACTATTACAGAAAGTAATAATATAACTGCTCCAATAATAGTTTCAACCATTTTGAAATGACCTCCATAACATAATATCACGGAATATATAATATCATACTTGTTTTGATTTTGCAAGACTTTTTTGAAAAAAATTTTCATTTTTTGGAAAGAGCCGTAATATCCTCGGAGATTTTCTTGAAAATTGGTGCAGAATCCCTTCCCCCTGACGCCGCATCTTCCAAAAGGACAACTATCACATACTTGGGTTCTTCGGCGGGAAAAAAGCCACAAAACCAAGCATTCAAAACCTCTTTATTACCTTTCAGTCTTCCTGTTTGAGCCGTCGCTGTTTTGCCGCCTGCTCCACAGTTATGAGGTTTTGCATTAGTCCCGGTGCCAAAATTAACAACATTAATTAAATATCGCCTTAACTCTTTTGCGGTATTTCTACTAAACACAGCGGTTTTAGCGGGTTTTTCGGTTTCAAAGTATTTGCCGTTTTCGGTATAGCCTTCAATAAGTTGTGGTGCAAAATAATAACCATCATTAGCAATTGCCGAATACAAATTGCTAAGTGCCAAGGGGGATAAGATTATATCTCCTTGACCGATAGCAAAATTAGCTATATTAGCTTTTGATTGCTCAAGCTCCCTTAAAGACGTCACTTTACCGCTAGCGGTATACATTTCATTTCCTATTTTAATTTTTCTTCCAAAGCCAAGCATTGATGCAAACTCTGTGAAAATTTTGGGATTTCCCAACGCGGCACCATTATAAAAGTAGGTGTTACAAGAATTGGTTAAAGCACTGTTTAGATTCATTTTTCCGTGCCCATTGCGATTATTACAATAAAATCGTATACCTAAAACATCACTATATCCAACACAGTTATAGACAAAACTTTCTTTGGATGTTTCGAACATCGCGGCGGCTATTAAGGGTTTAAATACCGACCCCACGCTATATGCACTCAGGCATCTGTTTAAAAACGGAGAATTTTGATTATTTATAGATTGTTGTAAATTATAAACGTCAAAACCTGGTTTGCTTACCATACCACGGATTTTACCATTTTTAGTTTCAACAACAATTACAGCCCCTTTTTTTATATTCTTGGCAGCATTGTTACATATTGATTGTATTTCTTTATCAATGGTAAGATACACGTCCCCTTTACTGTTTTGCTGAGTTACAATAGGCTTTGATCCAATCAAAAACTCACCCGAGGCGGTAGTTTCAAAAAACATTTTGGTGTTGCCATTTGCCTTTAAAATATCATTATATGCTTTTTCTACGCCCGAAACACCATCACCGTCACTATTGATATACCCAAGAGTATGCTCTAAACCTAAATTTGATGAATATCTTTCGGTGCTTTCATAAGAATAAATCCCCAATCCTGAAATTTCATTTTCACTTACAATAACTACAGGTTTTTTGTCCCTAAGCTTCTCAAGCCCCCGCTCCCTTTCATCCCCTTTTGTGATCTGCGTGTACTTCAAAATTGCCTCATCGCAAGGCGTGAAAACAATATGGTAAATAGTTTTTTCACCTGTTATTTTTCTACCGCTTCCATCGAATATCTGCCCTCTACCATCATTTATTTCTATTGTATAACCATTTACATTTACACCTACAGTCTCAGCAGAATTTACCGCTATATCCACCAACCTGACAAGGCAAAAGAACATTAAGAGCAAAATCCAAACAAGTATAAATATTATTCTAAAAATCATATTACTAGCAAAAAAATTTCTCATACGATTATCACCAAAAATAGTTTTAACCGTACAAGAAATTTTAAACTGAAATTTATAATATTATCTAAAAAACAGTCGGTTGATTTTGCTAAAATAACCCACGTCTATTCCATCTATTGTTTCAAAGGTAGTGCGAAATCTCCAATTATCTTTGGGAATTCCCGGAATATTCATTCTAGCGTCACATCCAAAACCACAAAGATCTTGGAATGGTATTACGGTGATAGCAGCGGCAGTTTTCCAAACCGTTTCAATAACCGAACGACACGACTTACTATAATATCCACCATTTCCCCAATCATCGCCCGTAAATCCCGAATATTCAAGCACAAATTTTCTTTCTTCATCATCCAAATCCCAAAGCCAACCCAAAAGGGTGTTATTATCATGGGTTCCAATGTAAGCCAAGCAATTTTCAGGATAATTATGGGGCAAATGAGTGCTATTGCCACCTGAAAATCCAAACTGAATAACTCGCATTCCCTTAATGCCGGTATTTTGAAGGAGTTCTGCAACGTCTTCACTATAAGTTCCCAAATCTTCAGCAATGATTCTATCTTTGCCAAATTTCTCAATGACCTTTGAAAAAAATGCCATACCCGGACCTTTTTTCCATTCACCATTTTTAGCATCCTCAGAATCGGCATCAATAGTGTAATAGGAGGCAAAGCCTCTAAAATGGTCTATACGAACAACGTCATATAGTTCTAAAGTTCGCTCCAATCTTGAAATCCACCAAGAATAACCATCCAAATTATGGTTAGGCCAATTATATACAGGATTCCCCCAAAGTTGGCCATCTTCTGAAAACGCATCCGGTGGAACACCTGCTACAATCTTTGGCATATAGTCGTCATCCAAACAAAAGAGTTCAGGATTTTTCCATACGTCTACACTATCTACCGAAACATAAATTGGAATGTCACCAATTATTGCAATATTTTTGCTTTCGGCATACTTTTTAATAGCAGAATACTGTAAAGAAAATATATATTGTTCAAAAAAGTAAAAATCAATTTTTTCTTTAAATTTTGAAACATTTTGATAGGCAAGTTTATAATTCTTTAATTCATTAGGCCATTCTTGCCAAGGTGCATAGTTCTGACTTTCTTTTATTGCCATAAATAAAGCATAATCTTCAACCCACGGATTTGAAGCTACAAATTTTTCTACCGAGCCTTTGAACTTATCAAACCCTCTATTAAAAGCGGCTTCGAGCATTGTCCGTTTTGATTTATAAACAAATTCATATTCTACTGTATAAGGAGATCCGCCATAAAGACAACTTTCATATTCCTTTTGTGTTAAAACACCTTGTTCTTTCAAAAAATATGGATCAATGTATAAATAATTCCCCGCAAAAGCCGAACAACTACCATAAGGCGAATTACCATAATCAGGCAAATTAAAGGGAAGCACCTGCATTGCCGAAAAACCACAGCTACTTAAAAAATCTATAAATCTTTTAAATTCATCACCAAAACCGCCTATTCCGTAAGGCGATGGCAAGGATGAAACGCTCATCAAAACGGCGGAAAAACGCCTTTTAAGTTTAATCAAAACTAAATCACCCGATATTTTTAACTTTTCATTCTAAGAAGTGCACCTGTTTTAACCTCTCGGTCAAAAGGAATTTTAACTATCATTGTAGGATGTGGTGCAACCTCAATACTCTCATCATTTTCATTAAACATTTTTTCAACTGTAAATGAAAAAGGAATACTTCTTGGCTCCAAACAATCAAATTCTGCACCTAAAGCAAATTTGTTTTTCATTTCGCAAAGGATACAACCATTTTCGTATCCTGTAACTATAGCTGCAACCGTATAATCCCTGACGTATCCGGCGTTTTCATAGGTCTGAGAATTTTCAGGAACACCAAAATAAAATCCTGTAGAATAAACTCTATGGCTGATTTTATTAAGCTCATCTTCTGCCGCTTTAGGTAAAGTCCAGTTGTGAAGATTGTCTAAATCTATGCTATCTAAGGCAATTCGATAAGCGTTGGTTACTGCTGCAGTATAATAATGAGATTTAGCTCTACCCTCAAGTTTAAAACTACATACACCCGCCGCAATCATTTTATTAAGATGAGGAGCCATACATAAGTCATTTGCGTTTAGAATATAGGTACCCTGTTTGGTTTCTTCAACAGGGAAATACTGGCCGGGGCGTGTTTGCTCCATCAAGGCGTAACTCCATCTACAAGGTTGAGCACAATCTCCTCTATTGGCATCTCGCCCGGTCATATAACTTGAAAGCAGACATCTTGCCGAAAAAGAAACACACATTGCACCATGAGCAAAGGCTTCAAGTTCAAGTTCAGGGTTTGTTTTTGCTCTGATTTCTGCAATTTCATCTAAAGAGAGTTCTCTTGCTAAAACAACCCTCTTTGCACCCATATTATAAAAAGCGTTAGCACTGTGATAATTAATGATACCTGACTGAACAGATACGTGCAAATCTACATCGGGAGCATATTTTTTCACAAGTTCCATAGTGCCAATATCTGAAGCGATTATTGCATCTACTCCTATAGAGTTTAAATACTCTAAATACTCAGGCATACGCTCCATTTCAGCATTATGTGGAACGGTATTACAAGTTATATGAACTTTAACGTTGTTTTTACGTGCATATTCTACACCATTTTTTAAATCGTCACGAGAAAAGTTTGCCGCTGCAGTTCGCATACCAAATTCCTCACCTGCGAGATAAACTGCATCTGCGCCAAAATCCACCGCCGCTTTAAGCCTTGTTAAATCCCCCGCCGGAGATAAAAGCTCAAGAAAATTGCTCATAATACAATAAGCTCCTTTATACATTACGTATTTAAATATTCATCATCACAGATGCTATAGTTTACCATCAGTTATATCTCCGCAAAGAACTATCTTGCTATTTGGAAGTTCAACTTCAAGCGTAGAAAACATCTCCTTAATCTGATTATTTATCAATATACCACTTACCCTGCGCCTTCAAATTTGATATAGTTTGTTGATGAGCAGAAAGTGAGTTATTAAAATAAAAATTCATCTCATTATCGGTAACAAAATAGGTTGCAGTAAAGTTCTCTTCAGGTGAAGCGGCAGCTAAAATAGCACTTTCACTTGGAGCGCACATGGGTCCCGGTGGCAATCCTTCATTTTTATAAGTATCATATCTGCCGTTACCATAGGGATATTCCATAGTAGGATCCGACTCTAAGCGTCTGGGACCTTGCCAATCGGGGCTTTCCAAACGATTATAGAAAACTGCCGCTACCTTTGGCATATCTTCATTGGACGAGCTAGCCTCAAGTTCAACAACCGAAGCCATAGTAAGCACTTCATGAATTGTATAACCTGATTTTTTGATTTTTGCTCTTACGGACTGAGTGAGCTTACTATCAAGATTTTCCAACATTTTTCTTATGGCAAGCTCGGCACATTCTGCTGAATCATAATTGTAAAAATCATAGGTATCCGGGAAAAGATATCCTTCAAATTTATAGTAAACATCAGAGGTAGGAATTTGATCTACAAAATCGAAATCATATTCGCCGTTTCTAACTGCATTGCGAAAATCAGATTTTGTACAGACGCCATTATCCTCTAAAATCTGCATAATTTCATCCATACTTGCACGTTCGGGAATAGTGACCTTAACAGACTGAGCAACAGCTCCTTTAGTTTGAAGCATTTCAACAAGATCGGGGTATCCCAATTCGTTATCAAAGGTATAAACACCATACTGATACGTACCGTCATGGCCTGCTATTTTGCTATACAAACGGAACAAAAGTTCACTATTGATTGCACCCTGTTCTTTAAGTTCGGCCGCAATTTGAGCAGTTGTCATACCTTTTTCAATTTCCACAACACATTTATTTCCTCTATTGATACCTATCCCTAGAAATTCTGAAATAGTTAACAAAATAGAAAAAGCAAGAAAAATAGAAACGGCAAAAATGGCAACAATCCAAATGGTTGTTTTTAAGCCTTTAGCCCCTTTTTTACTTTTCTTTTTAGAATTTTCTTTTTTTCTTTTAGTGGGTTTGATTTCATCATCAATTTCATTTTCGTCATCAGGAATTTCAAAACCATTTTCGCCTAAAAGATAATTGAAATCATCCACAGCCGCAACCCGTTCAGGAGCAGGTTGTACATCAAATTCTTCTTTGATGTCAAAAATTTCAGTATTATCAAGATTTTCAGAATTTCCGTTTGGATTTTTCATATCTTCGTTCATCAAACTCCACCTCTTCTTCTTGAAATATATTTTTTACAGCGTCTTATCCACTTTTCGCTTACAATCGCCTCTACTGCTCTATCGTATCGACCATGATGCATATAAGGTCTTAGTTCTTCAGAATAACAAAGCCCTACTGCTGCACCGTTGTAACGGGATAAATAACGGTCATAATACCCTTTTCCGTATCCCAATCTATAGCCGAAACAATCAAACAGAAATCCGGGGACTAGCATTAAAGCACCCGAAAAATCTGAAACTATAGGATAATGCTCAGGCGGTTCCAAAACCGAAAAGCTTCCCGGAGTTAGTTGATCAACCGATGTAATATAATGGAACTCCATTTGCCTTGTTTGGGGAATGCACCTTGGAACGGCAATTTGTTTACCGTCTTTGAGTGCATTTTCAATGATTTTAAATGTATCAACCTCTATTGATGTTGATACATACACCATTATAACCTTCGCAGAACGATATTGATAAAGTTTTTTAACCCGTTCAGCAATACCCGCGTCCATTTCTTCCTTAACATCGGGGTTTATGGATTTTCTTCTATTTCTACACTGCTCACGCAGTTCTATTTTATATTTTCTAATATCTATTGGATGCATTTCATCGAGTCCTTTATTCTGTTAGCTTGCTTATCGTCCAAAAACATTTCAGTGAGTTTAAAACCAAATTCCAAAGCTACGCCTGCACCAACTGCCGTAATAATATTACCATCACGGCAAATGGGCGTATCGCCTATTTCGGCACCGAAAAGCTGAGTTTCAAAACCATCGTAACAAACGGCTTTTTTGCCATTTAAAATGCCTTTATGTCCTAAAATAGATGGTGCAGCACAAATTGCACCGATAACTAGTTTATTCTCAACCGCATAATCAATGAATTTTTGAACGTTTTCGTTCTTTTCAAGATTCAAAGTACCGGGCATACCGCCGGGTAAGATAATACCCTCACAGTTTTCATCGGGAGCGATTTCACAGTCCATAACGTCTGCCACAACTGCTACGCCGTGTGAGCCGGTAACAGTTTTTCTACCCACTCCAACAACTGCAACGTCAAGCTCGGCTCTTCTTAAAATATCTATTGGGGCAATCGCTTCAACTTCCTCAAAGCCCTCTGCCAAAAAAACGTAAATCATAACTTCAAACTCCTATTTAATTAAGGGTAAAACCTTTTCTAAAATTTCATCAGCGATACTTTCCCTAGAACGCATAACACCGTTTTCGTAACATTCTATTTTGTCCCAACCAAATTGTTTTACGGCAAAATCAGCCGCCTTATGACAATGGTTAAGATAGTTTATGTCTCTTTCGTGAATATCCTTTTTGGATTCATCGCCCTCATATCTGCTTGACAAGAGGTTTTGAGAAACGTCTATAGGAACATTCAGATATATAACCTTATCCGGTTTTGGAATTCCTACCTTTTGATATTCCAGATCCTCTAACCACTCAAGGTAGCCTCCCCACTCGGATTTATCAAGTTTTGAGGTTTGGTGAATTGCATTTGAGGTTGCATATCTTCCCGCTAAAATAAGGCCACCGTTACCATAAAAATCGCACCAACCCTTTTTGTAGCTTGCAAAACGATCTACCGCATAAAAAAGCGAGGCGGCATAGGCATTAACGTCACCGGGATTATTACCAAATTCACCTGCCAAATACATTTTCACAGGCTCACAAGATGGCAGATTATACTCGGGAAAAGAGACGGTTTTAAAATTGAACCCAAGCTTTGATAAATTCTCTTCCAACAAAGAAAGCTGAGTGGATTTGCCCGAACCGTCAAGTCCCTCTAAAACAATAAGTTTACCCATTTTATTAGTTCCAATCCTTAAAAATTTTCACGCATTTTTTGGTATTTTTCTCTAACTTCTTTAATTTTGCCACAGGTCATTTTACCCTCAGGACAACCCCCTACCAAACAAGGTGGTCCTGCAGTTTTAAAGATATTAGGTGCTACCTTACTTGCGAGCTCCAACATCTGATCTGCAACGTCACGTATTTCCCACTGGGCACGATTGCAACAACGATGATGGAAGAAATTTATAAGACTTCTTGCGTTTATTGTCATAACCATTTTTGTTTCGCAAGCATTGGGCAAAACAAAACGTGCATCCTCAATGGCTTTTTTTTCTGCATTACGGCGAGCGGTTTTTTCATCCAAGCCTGCTGCCAAGTACTCCTTAACGTAGCCCTCGCTTAGTTTATCAGCAAGTTTATGATATGCTTCTTCTGCCTGTGCCATAGACTCCTTGTAAAGTTTCAAGGTTTCGGGGTCCTTAGCGATTTCAGGCGGAGTCACGTAGGCTAAATCCTTTTCCTTAACGTATCTTTGGCTCTGCACAGAAAAAGATGCTATTCTGTGGCGGGTTATCTGTGCCAAAAGAGAACGAGAAACGCCCTCAATGCCGAATGTAAAATAAGCATGTTCAATGGGGCTTTCGTGACCGATTTCCGCAAGCATCTCCACAAAGGAGGCTGTTTTTTCATCGGTAAGACCATCCTTTATTGTAGCGATGTCTGACGCAGAATAACAAAGCTTTGCTGCAGATGCTACTGTGCGTTCCGGCTCGGTGGTATATGTAAGTAAAGTTACCTTAGCCATACTAAATCTTCCTTTCAAACTCCAATTTTTAATTGGCAATAATATTTCAGTATATTCTTAATTAACATTATATCAAATATTTAACGATATATCAATTATAATTTGTAGATATTTGTCAAATTTTTAAAAAATATATAAATATCCCCTTTTCAATTAACTAAATCTGTGGTATTATTATATTGTAATTTTTAAAATACGGTTTTTTACCACTTTTTCTTCAAAAATAAAACCAAAAACGGAGGATGTTACAATGGCAACAATAACATTTAAGCACACACCTTTTGGAGATATGGCGCTCATCAGTATGCGTGGATGTGAAAATATTTCCGAAAAAGTAGATTATTACTTAAAGCAATGGCGTGATACTCCCGAAGGCTACTCTTTTGTAATACCTGCAATTTGCCCTCGCTTTGGTACCGGTGAAGGTAAGGCTGTCTTCAACCACACCGCAAGAGGTCTTGATGCATACATCATTTGTGATTGCTTCAATCACGGCGTAACCTATAAAATGTACGGTCAAACCGTTCCCATGAGTCCCGATGACCATTATCAGGATTTAAAACGTGTTATCGCATCTCTTGGCGGTAAAGCAAGAAGAATAACCGTTATTATGCCTATGTTATATGAGGGTAGACAGCATCGTCGTTCTTCCAGAGAGTCCCTTGACTGTGCTCTTGCACTTCAAGAGCTTCAATCAATGGGCGTTTCTAACATCATCACCTTTGACGCACACGATCCACGAGTTCAAAACGCAATTCCTCTTGGCGGTTTTGATAACGTAATGCCCACCTATCAAATGATCAAAGCTCTTGTTAAAAACGTTCCCGATATTGTTATTGACCGCGACCACGCAATGATTGTTTCTCCCGACGAGGGTGGAATGAGCCGTTGCATTTACTTCTCCTCTGTTTTAGGTTTAGATCTTGGTATGTTCTACAAACGCAGAAACTACTCTGTTATTGTTAACGGCCGCAACCCCATTGAAGCACACGAATTCTTGGGTAAAAATATTGAGGGCAAAGATCTTATCATTGTTGACGATATGATTTCCTCCGGTGAATCTATTCTTGATATTGCCTCAAAGCTTAAAGCTAAAGGTGCTAACCGCATTTTTGTATTCACCACATTTGGTCTTTTTGTTGACGGACTTGAAAAATTTGACGAATACTATGCAAACGGTATGATTGACAAGGTATTCACCACCAACCTCATTTACTCTGACCCCGAACTTTTAAAACGCGAGTGGTACTGCAACGTAGATATGTCTAAATACATTGCATACCTTATTGATACTCTTAACTATGATAATTCCATTAGCGATCTTCTCAACCCTGTTGAGCGTATTAAAAAGCTTATGGAAAAACATACCGCAGAGCTTAATAAAAAATAATAACGTATTATTTAAGGGGATGTAAAAAACAAAATTTATTAAATCTCTTTAAATAAGAATAA
>JAZSJA010000082.1:0-8502 GCA_045534095.1 Acutalibacteraceae bacterium
TGCAATTACAGGATTAACGTTCCAACCTGCTTGTTTTTGAGCAATCAAAACAAGATCTTTAAGGTTAACTGCATCGTCATCATTGATATCACCGGGAGTGAAAACAACGCCTTCACCCATATCGATATCAACGTCGTCTGCTGCAGAAGCACTCATAGGAGTAACAACGAGCATAGCAATTAAACCAATTGCGAGAAGTAAACCAAAGATTTTTTTCATAATAAAATACCTCTTTCCTAAAAAAATACGAGTTAATATATATGGCTAAAATTAAACAACCATATTTCATACATATATTATATATGGTATTCTGGTGGTTGTCAAGCAAAAAAATATGCAAGATTTTTTTCTGTGCAATCTACACAAAAAATTACAACCAAAATTTACAAAATGATAAAAATGTTTTTTGGTAGTTATAAATTACAATAACCAAATTTCTTCTTTTTTCTTCACAACCGGCTCAGGGTTCTCTTGCTTTTGAATCGGTTTGGTTTTAGCGGGAGCAGATGTGTTTTTTATTGGTCTTTTTGGTGCTGTTTTTGTTTTTTCTTTATTTACAATGGCACGAGATGGTCTTTCCGGCATATAGGCACTGATTTCCTTTAAAAATTCCGCCAATCCATCTAAGGACGAATCCAAAAGGAAAACCTTTTCGCCCGCGTTTTTTGGGTTTCCGCCCTTTAAAACAAGTCCAAAAGCCCCAAGCTGACTAAGTAGTTCCAAAGAATCTTTTTCACTTGCCGAAATATATAATGCAGTAAGTCCATATTTTTTTGCAAGCTTATTAACCTCTGCAAAAAGAATAGCAGAATCTCCCTTAACATCGTTAAAAATCACAGTTTTAAACGAACCCAAAACTGCTGATCTTGTTGTTGCTTTTTTAAAATATCCGCATTCTTTTGCGACGGCAAGAATTCTCATTTTCGCATCTTCGCTTATTTCACTACTGTTTTTTAGTGCTTTTGACGCAGTGGATACCGAACAATTCGCCTTTAACGCTACCTCTTTAAGTGTCATTTACTACAACTCCTTTTGTTTTTCAATAATATCTTTTATTACTTCGCCTGCGATTATGAGTCCCATTACCGATGGAACAAAGGCTATACTTGCGGGAGTTCTTTCGCCATTTTTGTTTTTTACGGTAGACTCCTTTGAAAAGGCCGCCTTTACGCCTTTAATATTTCTTTTTCTTAGTTCTAAACGCATTACCTTGGCAAGAGGACAACCCTCGGTTTTCTCTATAGGAGCAATTTCAAATTTAGTGGGATCTAATTTATTTCCCGCTCCCATTGCCGAAATTATTGGTATATTGTTTTCTCTTGCCTTTTGGCAGATAGCGATTTTTGCAGTAACGTTATCGATGGCATCTACGATATAGTCATACTTCGAAAAATCAGTTTTTTCCACTACCTCGGGGGTAACAAAAATCGGATGCTCTCCTACGCTGATTTTAGGGTTTATCTCCCTCATTCGCTCTGCCGTAACCTCTGTTTTTAGCCTGCCAACGGTAGATTCCAAAGCAATGAGCTGACGATTTAAATTTGTAATATCTACCGTATCATTATCAAATATATCGATTTCCCCAATACCGCTACGCACCAAAGCCTCTGCTACAAACGAACCAACACCGCCTAAGCCAAACAACAAAACCTTACTGCCACTTAGAATTTCTACTGCATCCTCGCCAATTAAGGCTGCAGTTCTTTTGAATCTTTGATCCATAATCATTCCTCCAAAAGCTTTGATAGCTTTGGCAAAACACCCTCAAAATTTACTCCGTACCATAATTCGGGCATATTTTTTGTGGTGTTTTCTATTGCAAGACAGGTGAATTTCACAGCGGTTTTCAGGGATTTTTCCATTCCCCTTCCAAGAACCATAGATGATACAAACACACTTGCAAAAACATCTCCCGTGCCATGATAAAGCCCCGGAATTTTAGGACATGAAACAAAACTGAATTTCTTTTCTGATGAATTATATGCGGCGGCTCCTTGCTCGTTTTCATTTAAACAAGCACCCGTAAGCACTACGGTTCCACTACAAATTTTCGAAAGTTTTATAAGAAGATTTTCAATATATTCCTTTGTGTATGGCGGGGCCTGATACCTCTCTCTGAGCATTAAGCACGCCTCTGTTACGTTTGGAGTGATCACATCTGCCACACCACAAAGTTCCCGCATTTTTAAAGCAAAGTCTGGCGAAAATGTTTGATAAAGTTTTCCGTTATCGCCCATAACGGGATCCACAACCACTAAACTTTGGGTGCCTTTTAAGATATTGATGCACTCCTTAACAAGGTCGACCTGCTCCATAGAGCCAAGGTATCCTGAGTAAATTGCATCAAACTCGAAGCCCTCTTGATGCCAATGCTTTGCAATAGGTAAAATATTTTCTGTAAGATCCTTTATATGAATGTTTTTAAATCCGCCTGTATGGGTTGAGAGTAGAGCCGTTGGCATTGCAGCACACTCAATACCCGCTACTGATATCACGGGCAACGCCACCGTAAGGGAGCATTTACCAATTCCCGAAATATCGTGAATAGCGGCAATTCTTTTTTGACGCATTTTAAATCCTCCAAGTGAAATTAAAACTCTTCATGTATGCCCATTGTGGCACGAGCGTTTAATGCCATATCGGCAATTTTTATTTCATAGGCGGCCTGAACGCCTATCATGGCGGCATTATCACCGCAGTAGCAAAGTTCGGGGTAATAAAGTTTTACATCCTTTTCATCGGCAGTTTCTTTCATCCTTTTTCTAAGCTCACTATTTGCTGAAACGCCACCTGCAACAACCACAGTTTTAATATTCTCTTTTTCTGCCAAAGCAAAGGTGGAATTCACAAGCATATCACACACTCGACTGCGAAGAGTGGCGGCCATTACGGGAATATCAATATCCTCACCCTTCTGCTCGGCATTGTGGAGGATATTTATAACCGCAGTTTTAAGACCCGAAAAACTAAAATCATATTCACTATCCTCCACGTGGGGAAATGGCAGTGGATATTTTTTAAAATCGGGCGTTGTTGCGATTTTATCTAAGGTAACGCCGCCGGGATAAGAAAGTCCCATTGCACGGGCGGCTTTATCAAAGCACTCCCCTGCAGCATCATCACGTGTGCGAGCGAGAATCTCAAAGTCGGTGTAATCACGAACGAGAGCAACAACCGAATTACCGCCCGACACCAAAAGACATAAAAAAGGTGGCTTTAAGTCGGGAGCAGTTATATAATTGGCGGCAATATGACCCCTTAAATGATGTACAGGAATAAGGGGGACACCAAGAGACATTGCAAGCCCTTTTGCAAAATTGACGCCCACCAATAACGCACCTATAAGACCGGGTGCTGCGGTAACGGCTACGGCTTCAATATCATTTCTTGTAAGCCCTGCTTTTTCAAGAGCTTGCTCTGTAAGGCTGTAAATTGCCTCAGAATGGCGGCGAGATGCAATTTCAGGAACTACACCTCCGTAAAGCTTGTGCTCCTCTACTTGTGAAGCGATAACACTTGAAAGCACCTCTCGACCACGGGTTATGGCTACGGCCGTTTCATCACATGAGCTTTCAATAGCTAAAATAATTTTTTCATTCATAACTAAAATACCTCGTCATAATAAGAGCATCCTCTTTTGGTAAGGAGTAGAAATTTTTTCTTTTTCCTACCTCTTCAAATCCGAATCTCTTATAAAGTTCAATAGCTGCGATATTTGAAACTCTAACCTCTAAACTAAGGAAAGCTAAAGCTTTTTCTTTGGAATAATCGATAAGTTTATCAACTATTTTCGCTCCAATTCCCTGTCTGCGAAACTCAGGCAGCACACCGATATTTGTAACGTATCCTTCGTCCAACACCGTATACATACCCCCATAACCGATAACCTTTTCCTTTTCCTTAGCCAAGAAAAAAACGGTTGAATCGTCGGAGCTTTTTACCTGCTCGGCAGTCCAAGGAGTTGCAAAGCAATGACGCTCAATTTGAGCAATCAGTTCAGCATCTTTTTCAATATCTTTTGATTTTTCAATCAAGTAAGTGCATCTCCTTTTAATAAATCTTCTATGCCCTCTGCAATATTTTCAAGGCAACGTGAATAGACCTCTTCGTCACCGCCATAAGGATCGGCAATGCCATTGCCTAAAACTAAAATTTTGTTTTGATCCACGCCTGCACCTATAAGTGTGTTTTTGTGTTCAGCGGTCATTGTTACTATGTAGTCGACCTCATCAACCATATAAAAATTCAGGCTTTTTGAGGTATAATCAATGTTATTTATATCTATTTTCGCTAAAGCCTTAACCGAATTTTCATTTATTGGGTCGCCAAAAGCGGCAAGTCCCGCACTATCTGCAACATATTCTAAATTTCTATCCTTTGCGATTTTATTAAACAAAAACATAGCCATTGGACTGCGACAGGTATTACCTGTGCAAACAAAAATAATTTTTTTCATTTAAGTTTCTCCCCATGCATCTGTTGGTTTATACTACTCCGAGCTATAAAAAAGGAATATGTGTATTTGAAAATTGTTCACAGGGTCTTTTTAGGCGAGTGGTGCTGTATTTTTTATACTGCCCCGAGCCGTAAAAAGGAATATGTGGACAATTTTTACCCTTTGGCAGTAAACCAATCTTTACCGCGGTGTATATCCACTAAAAGGGGCACCATGAGTTTTACTGCGTCTTCCATCTCTTGCTCTAAAATTTTGCCCGCCTCTTTTGCTATACTTTCCTCAGCCTCTACAATAAGTTCATCGTGAACCTGCAAAATCACCCTCGCATCTAATCCGCTTTCAAGGAGTTTATCACGAGTTTTTATCATAGCAAGTTTAATAATATCGGCGGCAGTGCCCTGAATCGGCATATTTCTGGCAACACGCTCCCCAAAAGCACGGAGATTACCATTAGAGCTTTTAAGCTCAGGCAAATAACGTCTGCGGCCGAACATGGTGGAAGCAAAGCCTTTTTCTTTAGCCGTTTCCACAGATTTATTCATATAATTCGCAATTTCGGGATAGGTTGCAAAATATCCATCAATATATTTTTGGGCTTCAGCTCTTGAAACGCCTATATCCTGCCCTAAAGAAAAAGCGCCAATTCCATAAACAATACCAAAATTTACTGCCTTTGCACTACTTCTCATTTTAGGCGTAACCAACAAAGGTGGCATATTAAATACTTCGCCTGCCGTTTTAGTATGAATATCCTCACCGTTTTTAAAGGCGTTTATCATAGCCTTATCATTGGCTAAATGTGCTAAAACGCGAAGCTCAATTTGAGAGTAGTCGGCATCTACCAAAAGATAACCATCTCTTGCAATAAAGAACTTTCTAAGTTCCCTACCCTCTGCCCGGCGAACGGGGATATTTTGTAGATTTGGCTCCAAAGATGAAATTCTACCTGTTCTTGTTTCGGTTTGATTAAAGGTAGAACGAACTCTGCCATCCTCCTCCACTGCCTTTAAAAGGCCCTCACAATAGGTGGAATTGAGTTTGGTTATGGTTCGATATTCTAACACAAGTTCTATAATTGGATGATCGTTTTTAAGTTTTTCTAATATTTCGGCGGTAGTAGAATATCCGCTTTTTGTTTTTTTTCCCGATTTAAGGCCTAATTTTTCAAAAAGGATTACACCTAGTTGGGCGGGAGATTTAACATTAAATTCCTCACCCGCAAGGAGGTGAATTTGCTTTTCTAAATCGGCAGAACGCTCATTTAAGCGGTCACGCATTTCAGAAATTCCTTTAGTATCTAACTTGAAACCAATTTGTTCCATCTCCGCAAGAACTCTTGCCAAGGGAATTTCAATCTCATTTAAAAGCATATCCATTTGGGCTTCTTTGATTTCTTTTAAAAGAGGTTCGTAAAGCATTGCCGCGGTAGCGAGTTCTGTAAAAGCTTCTTCCTCATTATTTTCTATTTCAAAATTTAACTTTAAATATTCATCTGCAAGGCGACTGACATCGTAAGATTTTGAGGATGGCGAACATAAATATCCCGCCAATGTAACGTCAAAATGCACAAGGGGAATTTCACATACATCAACAAACTTTTTGTAAAGCTCCTTACTGTTAACTGTGTTTATTTTAAGATTTTCTTTGGCGAAAATATTTGTTATCTCTATTTTATTTTCGCTAATTTCGGCAGATGCTAAAAGATTATCTACCGCAAAAAACAGAGTATTTTCCCTTAAAACCACAGTTAGTAACGTTTCCCTTTGTAATGCCTTTTCGATTTCATTTAAGGTAACTATTTTAAAGTTTTTTGCAGGAGTTACGTTAGCATTTGCTTCGGGGATTTCAACCTCAATATCTGCGAGGTTTAATTGACCCAACATTTTGAAAAATTCCAACTTGCGTAGCATTGCCGCAAGCTCTGATTTATTTTGCTCTTTAAAAGCATAATCAGAAAAATTAGTAGAAATTGGAACCGTGCGATAAATTGTACCAAGTTCTTTGCTTAAAAACGCGTTAGATTTATCGGCGGCCAGCTTGTTTCTAACCCCCTCTTTAATATCTAAATCGGCAAGATTTTCATAAATATATTCAATATTTTTAAATCTTTGAATTAAATCGGTAGCGGTTTTTTCCCCAACCCCTGAAACTCCGGGGATATTATCGCTAGAATCACCCATAAGGGCTTTTAATTCGATCATCTGCGGTGGTGTAAGACCGTACTTTTCCATTATATATTCAGGAGTGCAGGGAATAATTTCGGGCCTACCCATTTTTGTTGCGGCCAACAATACTGTAGTATGCTCCGATACAAGCTGTAGACTATCGCGGTCACCGGTGGAGATAACACAAACATCGCCATTCTGTTCAGCAGCAAGACTAAGGGTGCCTAAAATATCATCTGCCTCATATCCCTCAAGTTCAATTGTGCTATATCCGAAAAGTCTAAGAAGTTCTTTGAGTACGGGGAGTTGGCTAGCCAACTCCTCAGGCATAGGTTTTCTGCCCGCTTTATATTCATCATACATTTTATGGCGGAAGGTGGGTGATTTTAAATCAAAAGCCACCGCTACGCCATCGGGTTTTTCACGCTCGATAAGACTATTTAAAATATTCATAAAACCATAAATAGCGTTGGTAAACTGTCCCTCTTTGGTGGTAAGGGGTTTTATTCCATAAAATGCACGATTCACTATACTGTTTCCGTCGATTGCCAAAAGCTTCATAAAAAAACACTCCAAATATTAAATACATAATTATTATACCAAAAACAAATTCATTTGTCACCTATTTTTGCGAAAATTTTTCGTAATTTTTGCATTTGTTTTTTTGATAAGGTTTTATATGCAGCATTACAGATTTAAATAGAGTGTTTAAGGGTTCTTTACTTAATTAAAAATTTGTGGTATAATTGCTTTTGTAAGGTTAGATAATAGTTGAAATAACTAAAAAAGTATGATAAACTTGCATTAAGGAAGTGATTTTATGAGTCAAAACGAAATTAAAATTGCACTTAACAACGCAGAAGCCTCACTTAATATGGAGGGACTTTTTGTTTCTGAGCAAACAAAGATTCTTTGCGAAAAACTCTTATCTCAAGAAATCACCATAGCAGAGTATTTAGACATCATTAAACAAAAAGCCGGGGTAACTGCATAATGGGATATAGCATCGAACCAAGTAGCGATAATTGTTATCCAAACACAACCTGTCTAATAAACAAGTTCAACATTAAAGATGATAAGAAATTATCTGAAATAGAAGCAGAAATTACCTTTGCCAAATCCGCAATTTTAGAAAGTGAAACAGTAATTCCCACTCTTGATTTTGAATTTTACAAAAACATTCACCGTTTTTTATTTGAAGATTTGTACGATTGGGCGGGCGAGATACGTAAAGTTGATATTTCTAAAAAAGGAACTGTTTTTTGCCCTGCAAGCGAGCTTGAAAATATGTGCGAGGCGTGTTTTAACCGCATCGAAAAAGCAAATTATTTCAAAGGAATTTCAAAAGAAAAATTCATTGTGGAAATTGTAGATTTTTACCAAACAACAAACTTTCTTCACCCTTTCAGAGAGGGCAACGGTAGAACCCAAAGGATTTTTATTTCAAAGCTTATAAAATCTAACGGATATAATTTTAACTTTTCAAACATCAATCCCGATTTGCTTATGATAGCAACTATAAAAGCGGCAAACGGTGTAATGGATGATTTATACGCAATTTTTCAAAAGGAAATAAAATGAACTTATGGCCAAAATTTGTGTAAACGAATTTTGGTCATTTTTATATTGCAAAACATAAATATATCAGTCAGATAATTTTTATCCGAACAGGTTTTGTATGAACAGCAAAATCTCGTTCCGCAGCCGGAGAGTAAGCGGTAAATTGTAGTTTGAAGGTGTAAATTTTGGGGGGAAAATGAATCCCACCACCGCAAGCGGTCCCCCTCCCTTTAACAAGGGAGGCAAATTTTCCAAATACCCAAAATGAGTGTAACCCTGCATAAATAGCGAATTTTATTAGTATGCACAAAATGATAAATT
>JAZSJA010000065.1:0-5729 GCA_045534095.1 Acutalibacteraceae bacterium
CACAATTTTTATTTTTAACGCCTTTTTTCAAAAAAGTTCAAGACACCAAAAAGTTACTAATTTTTAAGGCTATGCGTGGCATACTAATTATACCGTTTAAGGAGGTATTTTTATGAAACGCATAGCCTTTTTTGATACCAAACCATACGATAAAATATGGTTTGACGAATATAATAACGGCAGATATGAAATTGTTTATTTTGAGGGTAAGTTAAACCGCCATACTGTGGGCATTACCACCGATTTTGACGGAGTTTGCGGATTTGTAAACGACGATATCAACGCCGACGTTATAAACTCTTTGGTAAAAAATAATGTAAAAATCCTTGCAATGCGTTCAGCGGGCTACAGCAACGTAGACCTTAAAGGGGCGGCGGGCAGACTGCCCGTTGTACGAGTACCCGCCTACTCGCCCTATGCGGTTGCCGAACACGCAATGGGTCTTTTGCTAACCGTAAATCGCAAGCTTGCAAGGGCGGTAACCCGAACAAGAGATTTTAACTTTAGCATTGCAGGGCTTATGGGGGTTGACCTACACGGCAAAACAGTTGGTGTTATAGGTACAGGGACAATCGGCAAGGTGTTTATTGATATTTGTCGTGGCTTTGGATTGAAGATTATCGCCTACGACCCATACCCTACTGAAAATTACGGTATAAACTACGTTACCCTTGAAGAACTTTTTAAAAATAGCGATATTATCTCGCTCCATTGCCCCCTTACCGACAGTTCTTACCACATTTTGAACGAAGAAGCCTTTACACTTATGAAAAAAGGCGTATTTATAATCAATACCTCTCGTGGTGCTTTGGTGGATTCTAACGCCCTGCTTGAAGCCCTGAATAGCGAAAAGGTGCGAGGTGCCGCCCTTGACGTATATGAGGAGGAAACCGACCTGTTTTTTGAGGATATGTCGGGTACCATTATAAAGGATGACACCCTTTCCCTGCTAATAAGCAACCCCAACGTTGTGCTTACCTCGCACCAAGCCTTTTTAACAGAAGAAGCCCTGCAAGCCATAGCAAAGGTGACCCTTGGTAATTTCGACGCCTTTTTTAGCGGTGCACCCCTTGAAAATGAAGTCAAACTTAAAGGATAAGAAAAATGCGTTATAGAGCGATGATTATGCTCCATAACGCATTTTATATTATAATATTATTTACTTTCCTTAAATGCGGAAAGCTCGTTTCTGATATATTCCAGGGATAAAAGCTTCTCCTTAACCTGCTCCACGTTTAAAAGGTCTGTGTTGCTTGAGTTGAACTCGGTTAAAGGATTACGGTTTACGTTTCCATCTTTAAAGTATTTATCATAGTTAAGGTCACGCTTGTCACAAGGAACGCGGTAGAAGTTACCCATATCCTCGGCTCCTATGCACTCCTCGTTGGTGAGTAGGGTTTCGTACATTTTTTCACCATGGCGAATACCAATAACCTTTATTTCATTTTCAACGCCAAAGAGCTCCTTAACGGCGGTTGCAAGCACCTCAATGGTGCAAGCAGGAGCCTTTTGAACCATAATATCGCCGCTATCTGCATTGTTAAAGGCAAATACTACAAGCTCAACCGCCTCCTCTAGGGACATTATAAAGCGTGTCATCTTTGGCTCGGTAACGGTGAGGGGATTTCCTGCTTTAATCTGCTCAATAAACAGAGGGATTACGCTACCTCTGGAGCACATTACGTTGCCGTAACGGGTGCAGCAGATTGAGGTTTTTTCAGGGTTAACGGTGCGGCTTTTTGCAACTATTACCTTTTCCATCATAGCCTTTGAGGTGCCCATTGCGTTTACGGGGTAGGCAGCCTTGTCGGTAGAAAGGCAGATAACCTTTTTAACCCCTGCCTCAATGGCGGCGGTGAGAACGTTATCGGTGCCCAGTACGTTGGTTTTTACCGCTTCAATGGGGAAAAACTCGCAGGAGGGAACCTGCTTTAGGGCGGCGGCGTGGAATACAAAATCCACGTCATACATTGCGTTTTTTATGCTTGAGAGATCACGCACGTCACCAATGAAAAACTTTATTTTTCCGCTCTGCTCGGGGGAAATACTTTGGTAACGATGACGCATATCGTCCTGCTTTTTCTCATCACGTGAAAAAATGCGAATTTCCTTAATATCGGTTTTTAAAAATCTTTCCAGTACGGCGTTACCAAAGGAACCAGTACCGCCGGTTATAAGTAAGGTTTTGTTTTTAAAAAGTGACATGGTTTATTTACCTCGTTATGAAAATATATTACTTAATTTTAATTAGATTTTTAAGTTTATTTTTTACTATAATTTTATATTTTGTTATTTTATTTGGTAAGCAAAAAGCTTCTGCAGCATTTTTCATGTCAGTTGCTTGACATTTATCTAAAAATGCTTCTCTAATATCAAAAAACTCATCAGCATATTTAGGCTTGTGCATATTATATGAGGCTGAATCCAAGTTGAGATTTTTGAAAAAAATTTTATTTCTTATATTTTTTAATAACTCTTCGCCTTTAGGTGAGTTTGTAATAACCAACGAAATCCCATTGTTCTCTTTTAAATCTGATAGTTTTTTATAAAGCCAAAAATCGGCAAGTACAATATCCGAATAATGATTGTCTGCAAACTGACAATTCAAACAATTATCACGCACACTATAATGTTTGTAAATAAAGGCTGAAAAAAACGGATCATTAATTCCTAATGATTTATATTTTTTCCCGTTAGCAAATTCAACTTTTATAGCATACATTTTCCAACCATAAATTTTAGGACGAAAATTTACATCTGTAATTTTAGAATTGTATTTTTGCTCTAATAAATCCAAATATTGCTCATAAAGTTTATGAGATGGTAATCCCCCACAACTAAAATCACATGTGTATAGATTCTCATAATCTTTACCAAGAAAATTCTTTAAACCGGCCACTTGACACGGGCATCCGCAAAATAAAACCATTCTATTATCTTCTAAATTCTGTTTTACCTTAATGAATGAATCTCCCACTTGGCTTTCAACGTATTTGCTTCTTAACAATTTATCTATAGAAACTTCATCGGTGGATTTAATATATACTTTTTTAAAATCTTCAGAAAAAGCAGCACCAAAAACAATGCCGTTGTTCGCCAATATATATTTCGCCAGCTCGTAAAAAATACCGCCCGAAGAGCTTTTTTTGATTGTTAGTTCATCCTTGCTATACGCTCCAACTGCTGAAATCAAATTTTGGTTTTTTACAAAATTGTTCACAGGACAAATTGATACACATTTACCGCAATCAATACACCTCTCATTATTTATATGCAATCTAAAAAAAACATCATCTTCAACTACGTTGATAGCTTTAGTCGGGCATATATTATAGCATGCACCACAATTTGCGCATTCCTCAAATTTCAATATATTATTTTTCAACAGTTATCTCCCTTAATAAATATTCAATACTTTTTTCTTTCTCGTTTTTAATGTTTTGATTTATATTTTTATAATCAATCTTATACTTATTGTCATGTAATTTGTCAATAGAAACCAAAGGAATATCAAGGGCTTCTGTTAAACCAACAATTCTTGATGGTGCGTTAGGATTAACAACAGCCGAAAATTGTTTGTTGAAAATAGTAGAAAATGCTGTTCCGTGGAAAGAACTGGTAACAACATATTCTGCATTATCTATAAGCCAAAGAAATTCACCGGCATCAGCATCGTATATTTTTTTATGTGCAAAAACTCTATTCAAACCTGAGCAAATTGCCACTACCTTCAATCCCGTTTGATCAGAAAGTTCTTTAAGCTTATCATTTGTTTTAAGATCCCAATATAACGGAAAAACTAAAATATATGGTTCGCTTATTGGATATTCTTTTTCGTATTCACGCCATTCCTCTGCTGAAAGCAAAAAAGTTGGATCAATATTAACCGAAATATCCTTATCGGTATATTCAGAAATAATATCTAGCATATCCTTTTCGCGTATTGAAATAGCATCAAAATTTTTAATTAGACGTGCAAAATCATCTCGTTTATCTTGAGGTATCTCTAAATTCCCCATACTTGCAGCATAGGAAATCCTTTTGGTCTTATCTTTGACAAAATCCAGAAAAAATAAAGGATTTATCCATCCGGGATTCCATATTTGATCGCTACCTGCTATAAACACATCCGCAACTGCCAGATCGGGATTTTTTTCCAGTTCATTACCAAAATATTCTATTTTAATATTTTCACCAATAAACTTGCGATTTTTTTTATACAGTTTAATATTCTTTTGGCGTGTTGAAAACTGCAATATCTTCTTTAGAATATTTTTAGGCTTAGGTAAATCTTTTGTGTCGGTTTTATAATTTTTTGGGGGAAGCTCATTTTTAATAAGCGCGGCATCAAAATTTAATTTACAAAGAGCTTTTTGTAATCCTAAAGATTGCAAAATCGAACCATAACTATTCCAAACACAAAACGTAGATACCAAAATTTTTTTCATTAATATCACCTGAATGTTTTTATTTTTATCGCGTTTATTATGCTTTTCCTTTCGTTTTTATTTAAACTAAAGCACAATAAAGAAGCTAGATAAACTACACCTAAAATAGCTGATTTTATTAGCAATATAACCCAACTATTACTGTGAATAAAGAAATTAAGCAAGAATCCCATAGCAATTGTTATTAAAACGGGCGGCATCATTTTTAAATAGCACTTCTTCATAAATGTAAAAATATTTATTTCCATAATTTTTTTATGTGCGAAGTGGTACAGCACATCCCTTAATAATAAAGATATAAATATGGAAAAAGCACATCCAACTGCTCCAAATTCTTTAGCCAAAATAGTCGATAACGCAACATTGGTTACACCCATTATAACCGCAATATATGCCTGTTCTTTAACTTTGTTTTCAACAATCATTGCTGTATTTGCCACTTGTAGTGGATTATAAAATAAACCGGGAATTGCGATCAACAACACGCCAATATATACACCTTCAAAACCTTTTCCCATCCACAATTCAACAAATTGTTTTCCTACTGATACAAATCCGGCAACAATAAGTCCATTGATTGCAAATTGAAAACGACCAACCTTAACTAATAATGCCATTATATTTTTGTTTGCGTGGTTTTTTGTATATATTTTTGATATCTTTGGCATAAATATTCCATTAATAGCATTAGCAATATTATAAACGTAATGTTCTAATGTTTGTATTATACCGAAAACTGCTATTTCAGCTGAATTTGCAAATATACCTAATATTGTAGGTGTTATATTAAGAATTAACCTTTCTGCCAATGAAGAGACAGTCGTCCAAAACGAAAATGAAAAAATTGATTTATACATACCCTTTTCAGTATTTTTGAAATTCACTTTTGTTGGAGTGGTCTTATAAATTGCAAAAAGTTTATAAATTATAGTAATAATTCCTGCAGACGCATTAACAGTAACCAAAGCATATAAACCCATTCCTAACCAGAGGGCACATACCGTCATTACAACAATCAAAACTCTGCTTATAACATCTGCCAGCTTTAACTGGAAAAATTTTTCATATGCAGTTAAAACACCGTTAAGGGTAACGAAAGGAAAATTTATTAGGGAATACACTGCTGCTATAGAATAAACAACTTTAAATTTTGATAATTCTTGTGGTGTAAGGTTATCATAAATATTATCTATAAAGAAAAAAATCACTATTAAAGCGGCAAAAATAATTACATCGATAATTAAATATAATTTGTAAATAGCTCCTAAAAAATCATTTGCT
>JAZSJA010000008.1:0-8027 GCA_045534095.1 Acutalibacteraceae bacterium
CAGGGTTACACTCATTTTGGGTATTTGGAAAATTTGCCTCCCTTGTTAAAGGGAGGGGGACCGCTTGCGGTGGTGGGATTCATTTTCCCCCCAAAATTTACACCTTCAAACTACAATTTATCGCACGTATGTTTTTTTACAGCCCCTTTTGATATTAAGAAAGAGAATTGATATTTGAATACTGAGCGCACAAAAACATTTCAAAAACGGTAGATGCGGTTGGACAATATCGTCGATTTTTTGTATGATTATGTATTTTTATTCTTATGTGGATAATGTAAAATACCTATATAAACCGGTGCTTTATGCACTTAATTTTTAAAAAGAGATGATTGTTGTGAGAAAAATATCAAACAATGCAGTTTCATATCTTTTTGCGGTAACCTACCTGATAAGCTACGTAACCCGCATAAATTATGGTGCGATTTTGGTAGAGATGGTGCAGGCCACCTCCTTTAGCAAAACCGCCCTTTCGGTGGCTCTTACGGGTAGCTTTATAACCTATGGGGCAGGGCAGATAGTAAGCGGATTTATAGGTGATAAAATTCAACCTAAACGGCTTGTTTTTGCGGGACTTTTGGTATCATCCTTTATAAACGCAAGCATTCCCTTTTGTGCAAATCCTTTGCAAATGTCGATTTTTTGGAGCATAAACGGATTTGCTCAGGCCTTTATGTGGCCGCCAATGGTAAGGCTTATGGTAAATATCTTTAGCGGTGATGACTACCGCAAGGCCAGTGTTAAAATTTCTTACGGCAGTGCCCTTGGCACCATTGTTGTGTTTTTAACGTCACCCCTTTTAATCTCTCTTTGGGGTTGGAAAAGCGTATTTTTCGCATCGGCAACCATGGGGGTTATAATGCTTTTTGTGTGGCAGATGCTATGCCCCGAAATCGCCCCTAAAATCGACACAAATGATAAAAACAATGAAAAAGAAATCGCCGCCACAGGCCGATTTAAAATAGATTTTCTTTTTGTGCTTCTTATGCTTGCCATAGTGCTTCAGGGCGCCCTTCGTGATGGTGTTACAACCTGGACTCCCACCTATATTGACGAGATGTTCAAGCTGGGTAGTGCCATTGCCATACTAACAAGCGTCGTGTTGCCAATTTTCAGTATGGTGTGCCATGGAGTGAGCGGCTGGCTATATTACAAGGTTTTTAAAAATCCAATTATTTCCTCGGCTGCCGTTTTTGGCGTGGGAACTATTGGTGCCTTGGTTTTGTATCTTGTGAATGGTGGCAGCGTGGTCATTTCGGTTATCTGCCTTGCCATTTTAACAGGTGCGATGCACGGCGTTAACCTTATGCTTATTTGCATAGTTCCCGCCTTTTACAAAAACACGGGTAAAATCTCCTTGGTATCGGGACTTCTTAATTCCTGCACCTACGTGGGAAGCTCTATTTCCACATACGGAATAGCACTTCTTACCGAGGGCGTAGGCTGGTCGGCAACGGTTGGAATTTGGTTCTTAATTGCACTTTTGGGAACCCTTGTTTGCCTTTGCATTACACCTGTTTGGAATAGAAAATTTTAAAAAATTCCTGCAGTTTTTAAACTTAATTATGTAATTTAACCAAAAATAAAAAAAGGGGCAAAAAAACCTTTTTATTCATTGACATAAAATGCTTAATATGATATAATATTTTTGTTATTTTAAGTGTAAGAAATAAAGGCTTTCTTTGTCCCTGACGGATATATGTGGAGCACCACGTGGAGCAAAGAAATTTAAGGTGATTTACGGCTTTAATCGGTTTGTTTTTGCCTGCTTTGCCGACCGTCTGGGCAGTCTTGTTTCCATTTATGGGATAAGACCGCCTTTTTTTGTTTCAGAACAGCTGAAAGGAATGTTTGTTAATGAAAAAAGTTGCAATTATTATGGGTAGCGACAGCGACCTTCCCGTAGTTAGAAAAGCGGTAGACGTTTTAAGAGAGTATGAAGTCCCCTTTGAGGTACACGTCCTTTCTGCACACCGCACTCCCGAGCAGGCAAAAACCTTTGCATCCCTTGCCGCCGAGAATGATTTTGGTGTTATGATTTGTGCCGCAGGTAAGGCAGCCCACTTGGCAGGTGCCATTGCCGCTAACACAGTCTTGCCCGTTATTGGCATTCCCATAAAGGCTTCCGTATTAGACGGCATGGATGCACTTCTTTCCACCGTTCAAATGCCTGCAGGGATTCCCGTTGCCACCGTTGCTATTGATGGTGCCGCCAACGCCGCATTACTTGCAATTCAAATCTTGGCTGTAAACGATGCTGATCTTACCACAAAGCTTCTTGCTGCAAGAGCAAAAGCATCACGGGACGTTTTGGAAAAAGATCGTCAAATATGCGAGGAATTCTCACGCCGTTTCTAAGTGGTGTGCTTTGCGCCGACCAAGCCTTAAAACGCAGGGTCGGCTGCAACTGTTTATATGATAAATAGCAATTAGTTCAGGAGTTGATATAAAATGGGTGGATTTTTCGGTGCTGTAACCAAAACCGATGCCATGGCAGACGTGTTTTTTGGTACCGACTATCATTCGCATTTAGGCACAAGAAGAGGCGGTATGGCGGCCTATGATCCCGAAATAGGGCTTCAGCGTGAAATACACAACATTCAAAATTCCCCTTTCCGCACCAAATTTGAAAAAATATTAGATGAGATGCAGGGCTTTGCCGCCATAGGTTGCATAAGCGATTTTGAACCGCAACCGCTCCTAATTCGTTCAAAGCTCGGCAACTACGCAATATGCAACATCGGTCTTATTAACAATGCCGACGAGCTTATTGACAATTATCTTTCAAAGGGCGGATATTTTGATTCAATGACAGGAGGCAAGGTTAATCCTACCGAGCTCATTGCCGCACTTATAAATCAAAAAGATAATTTTGCAGAGGGCATCCGCTTTGCTCAAAGCATTATAAAGGGTACTACCACAATCATAATTTTAACCGATAAAGGCACCATAATTGCCGCACGCGATAAGGTCGGCAGACTTCCCATTTTGGTGGGTAAGAATGAGGATGGCTTTTGCGTTTCCTTTGAATCCTTTGCCTATGAAAAGGTGGGCTATGAATTCTACAAAGAGTTAGGCCCCGCCGAAATTGTTGAAATCACTGCAGAGGGTTGCACTCAGTTAGCCGCCCCCGGTAAGGAGATGAAAATCTGCTCCTTCCTTTGGAGTTATTACGGCTTCCCCAATTCCACCTATGAGGGCGTTAACGTTGAGGTTATGCGTTACCGCAATGGTGAAATTATGGCAAAGCACGATGCCGAGTCAGGCAACGCAAAAAATATTGATTACGTTGGCGGCGTTCCCGATTCAGGCGTGCCCCACGCAATAGGCTATGCAAACGGCAGTCACATCCCCTTTGCCCGTGCCTTTATAAAATACACTCCCACCTGGGCAAGAAGCTTCACCCCTCAAAAACAGGTAGAGCGTAAGCGTATTGCTAAAATGAAGCAAATCCCCGTTCACGATTTAATCAAAGATAAAAATCTTTTGTTTGTTGATGATTCCATTGTTCGTGGAACTCAGCTTAAAGAAACGGTAGATTTCCTTTACGATAACGGTGCAAAGTCGGTACATATGCGTTCGGCTTGCCCCCCAATAATGTACAGCTGTAAATACCTTAACTTTACAAGAGCTACCAGCGAAATGGAGCTTATTGCAAGGCAGATGGTTATGGAGCTTGAGGGTGAAGAGGGATTCAATCATTTAGAAGATTACAGCGATCCTTTCACCGAAAGAGGCAAAAAACTTCGTGATGGAATTTGCCAAAAACTTAATTTTGCGTCTTTAGATTTCCAATCCCTTGAGGGTGTAATTAAGGCAATTGGCATAGAACCTTGTAAACTGTGCACCTACTGCTGGAACGGCAAAGAGTAGCCGGACTAGTCCGGATTTATTACGAACAGGCTTGTGGATGCAACGAAGTTCGCACCCCGCGTCCACGTCACTTGTGGGTATAAGGCAGTTTTTAGGATTAAATTGCCTATAGCACTTTTTATGGTTCGGGCGGTGCAGATAGCAAATAGAGTAAATTGTACATAAAATTTCTTAGCGGTTAAGAGAAAACTAATTCGTAAATCGTAGGGACAGGCGTCCCGACTGTCCGAAAAAAATAACATAAACATTAATGAAAAGAGGAAAAGCATTATGAAAAACTCAAGATCAGAAAGTTACGCAGCAGCCGGTGTTGATATTGCCGCAGCCTATCGCTCCGTTGAGCTTATGAAAAAACACATCGCAAGAACCAAAAACGAGGGTTGTCTTGATGACGTAGGTGGCTTTGGCGGTTGCTTTGGTTTAGACCTTACCGGCATTACCGAGCCCGTTTTGGTTTCAGGCACCGATGGTGTTGGCACCAAAATCAAACTCGCAATGCTCCTTGACAAGCACGATACCATTGGTATTGACTGTGTTGCAATGTGTGCAAACGATATTATTTGTTGCGGTGCAAAGCCTCTTTTCTTCCTTGACTACATTGCTTGCGGCAAAAACTTCCCCGAAAAAATCGCCGATATCGTAGGCGGCGTTGCAGAGGGTTGCGTTCAGGCAGGTTGTGCTTTAATTGGTGGCGAAACTGCCGAGCATCCCGGTCTTATGCCCGAAGATGATTACGACCTAGCAGGCTACTGCCCCGGCGTTGTAGATAAATCTAAAATCTTGGATAAAAACACAGTTGCCGATGGGGACGTGGTTATTGCCCTTGCCTCCACCGGCGTTCACTCCAATGGTTTTTCCCTTGTTCGCAAGGTGTTTGACATTGAAAATGCAGATTTAACTGCTCCCGTTGAAGACCTTGGCGGCAAATCCTTAGGTGAGACCTTACTCACCCCCACAAAAATGTATGTAAAATCTATGCTTGCTCTCTTTAAAGAGGTTCAGGTTAAGGCAGTTTCTCACATCACAGGCGGTGGCTTCTATGAGAATATTCCCCGTGCTTTACCTGATGGCAAGTCCGTTAAGGTAGATAAATCCGCCCTTAAAATTCTCCCTATCTTCAACTACATTGCAAAGGTTGGCAACATCCCCGAGCGTGATATGTTCAACACCTTTAATATGGGTGTTGGTATGAGCGTTGTAGTTTCTAAAGAGGATGCCGAAAAAGCACTCGAAATTTTAAACGCTAACGGCGAAGACGCTTACCTAATCGGTGAGATTGTTTCCTCTGACGAGGGTGTTATTTTATGATAGAAAAGAAAATTGTTGTTTTGGTATCGGGGGGCGGCACCAATCTGCAAGCCCTTATGGATGCCGAAAAGGCGGGGGAGTTAGGCAACGGTAAAATCACCTGCGTTATAGCATCCAAGGCCGATGCTTATGCCCTGACTCGTGCCGAGAATGCAGGCATTAAAACCCGCACTTTAATTAGAAAAGATTATGCTGACATTGCATCTTACAGTGCCGCAATGCGTGACCTCCTTTTAGAGGAGCAGGCTGATTTGGTTGTTTATGCCGGCTTTATGACCATTTTGGATGAGCAGGTTTGCGACACCTTCCAAAATAAAATGATAAACGTTCACCCTGCGCTTATCCCATCCTTTTGCGGTAAAGGCTTTTACGGACTTCACGTTCATGAGGAAGCACTTAAAAAAGGTGTAAAGGTTTCGGGTGCAACGGTGCACTTTGTAACCGCCGAGTGCGATGCGGGACCCATAATCCTACAAAAGGCGGTGGAGGTAAAAGAGGGTGATACCCCCGAAACTCTCCAAAAAAGAATTATGGTTGAAGCCGAGTGGAAGATTCTCCCCCTTGCCGCAAAGCTTTTCTGTGACGGAAAAATCACCGTTAAAGACGGTAAAACAATAATAGCTCAGTAACTTTGAAAGGAACGGATAATAATGGAAATCAAAACTATTAAAGACGAACTTAATTCTCTTGCCTACCATGGCAGAGGCATTATAATCGGTAAATCTGCCGATGGCCAAAAGGCTATCACCGCCTATTTTATAATGGGTAGAAGTGAAAACAGCCGCAACCGAGTATTTATTGAGGATGGCGAGGGCATTCGCACTCAGGCTTTTGACGAGAGCAAAATGACCGACCCCCATCTTATTATCTACGCTCCCGTTCGTGTTCTTGGCAACAAAACCATTGTTACCAACGGTGACCAGACCGATACCATCTATGAGCTTATGGATAGACAAATGACCTTTGAGCAGTCACTTCGTACCCGTGAGTTTGAAGATGATGCTCCCAACTACACTCCCAGAATTTCAGGTATTATCCACCTTGAAAACGGTGATATGAACTATGCAATGTCAATTTTAAAATCTGCCGATGGCGACGGTTCTTCCTGTCAGCGTTACACCTACGCATACCAAAGTCCCATTGCAGGTAAGGCGAAGTTCATTCACACCTACAAGTGTGACGGAAATCCTCTACCAAGCTTTGAGGGCGAGCCTAAAACTCTGGAACTTCCCGATACCGATATTGATTCCTTAACAAATCTTATTTGGGAAAATCTTAATGAAGATAACAAGGTATCCCTTTTTGTAAGATATATTGATTTAAAAACCGGCAAATACGAATCCCGAATTGTTAATAAAAATCTGTAGGGAACGTTCTTGACCGTTCCGCACGGTTATTACAAACACAGAAAGGAACAATCAAAAATGAAAGAATTTGAACTTAAATATGGTTGTAATCCCAACCAAAAACCTGCAAAAATTTATATGGCAGATGGCAGTGAGCTTCCCATTGAGATTCTCTCAGGTCGTCCCGGCTACATCAACTTTTTAGATGCATTTAACTCTTGGCAGCTTGTTAAGGAACTCAAAGCCGCTTTAGGTCTCCCTGCAGTTACCTCCTTTAAGCACGTTAGCCCCACCTCTGCCGCAGTTGGCATTCCTCTTTCCGACAAGCTTAAAAAGGCCTGCTTTGTAGATGATATCGAGGGTCTTGATGAGTCCCCCTTAGCATGTGCTTATGCAAGAGCAAGAGGTACCGACCGTATGTGTTCCTTTGGTGATTGGGTTGCCCTTTCCGACGTTTGTGACGTTACCACCGCTTTAATGATTAAGCGTGAGGTTTCCGATGGTATCATCGCTCCAGGTTATGAGCCTGAAGCACTTGAGATTTTAAAATCCAAGAGAAACGGAAACTACAACGTAGTTAAAATCGACCCCGATTTTGTTCCCGCCGAGGTTGAAACCAAGCAGGTTTACGGTATCACCTTTGAGCAGGGCAGAAATAATTTTGAAATTAACAAAGAACTCCTTGAAAATATCGTTACCGATAACAAGGATTTACCCGAGAGTGCAGTAAGAGATTTAATTATTGCTCTTATCACCCTTAAATATACCCAGTCCAATTCCGTTTGCTACGCAGTAGACGGTCAGGCAATCGGTGTTGGTGCAGGTCAGCAGTCCAGAATCCATTGCACCCGTTTGGCAGGCACCAAGGCAGATACTTGGTTCTTACGTCAACACGACAAAGTTTTAAATCTTCCCTTTAAGGCAGATATTGCACGTCCTACCCGTGAC
The DNA here is from genome assembly GCA_045534095.1 of Acutalibacteraceae bacterium. Lineage (GTDB taxonomy): Bacteria > Bacillota > Clostridia > Oscillospirales > Acutalibacteraceae > UMGS1279. The sequence goes on from JAZSJA010000008.1 coordinate 7,476, forward strand.
AACGTAATCGACGGCTATATCAACCGCAATGAAGAGGACGTTACTGCCGATGGCATTTGGCAAAACTACTTTACCGAACAGCCCGCACCCCTTACCGATGAGGATATTAAAGCATATCTTTCCACCATTGATGGTGTAGCACTCGGTTCCGATGCTTTCTTCCCCTTTGATGATAACATTGAGCGTGCAAAACGCAGCGGTGTTAAATATATTGCAGAACCCGGTGGATCAATCCGTGACGATGCTGTTATTGCTTGTGCAAATAAGTACGGAATGACTATTTCGTTTACAGGAATGCGACTCTTCCATCATTAAAGATCTAGCACGGATTTGTGGATTAAAATGTCGGGGAGAATATTATTCTCTCTCAAACACCGGCGATTGCTATTCGCCCCTAAAATCAAAATATATATTTTGCATAAATACAAAATATAAAGAGGTACATTCATGAAAATTATGGTTATTGGTGGCGGTGGCAGAGAGCACGCCATTATAAAATCTCTTAAAAAGAATAAATCGGTTGAAACTATTTTCGCTCTGCCCGGTAACGGC
>JAZSJA010000135.1:0-36632 GCA_045534095.1 Acutalibacteraceae bacterium
TGAGAAAAACCTTGTAATTCCGAGCGCCGTTTGCAGTGCAGTGGCAAGCTTATAATCTTCGGCTGTAATAGGTGAAATATCGCTAACCATATTTGAAACCTCAGCCATACATTGATTATTGCCATATAGTGCAGCTGCGGAAGAGGCAAACTTAGCCGCAGAAGCATTTTCAAGTATTTTTTTCGGCGAAGCGGAAAGATAATCACATCCCGGAAGTTCCATTTTTCCAAGCTGCATTAACAAATCGCCATGCATATAAGGGTGCTTATTAAATTCCTCTTCATGCAGAAAATGACCGCTATAGGTTATCTGCCTTTTTTGGCAAAAATCGCTATAGGTTTCGTTATATGCCAATAAAAACATATCCGAAACGGTCTGCCAAAAATCAGCTCGTACTTTGTTGCCCTTTTCACCTTTATCAAAAAACAAAAGCGGAAGATTTATAAGTAAGTCATATCCAACTTTTGCTTTAAAAACCTCTTCTATATTCTCTGTCCAAGGAATATACGGAGTAAAGGTTATTTTGGAATCGGGCATATCATAAACCTTAAAAACGTCATTTTGATTTTCAAGCACCCATTCACGGTAATCCGCACGATAATTTTCTCTGCAAAGGGCTGGGATTTGCGGCTCATCTGTAAAAACACCTTCGATTAAATCGGCAATGCTTTCGGTGAATTTTTTGTATTTACCGTAGGTTGTTTCTAAAAAAGCTGAAACTGCGTTTTTATCCAAAGTATCAATATATCTGCGAATAGTTCGGGTATTGTGAGAGGTTGTTGCAAACTCAAAGGTTGTTTTACCAAAAAATGCATAAACTCGTATTGTTGAATCAAAGTTGTTTTTATAAACAACTCCACCGCCGAAATTCTTTTTTTCAGAAATATCCAAAATAGTTTCAAAAATCGGCTCGTTTTCACCGTTCAATCTACAGCAGTAAGCGGCATAAACACCATTATATCCGTGTGGACTGTTTATGCAAACCGTGTCACCCGCAGAGGCATCTGCAGTTAAAACAGCCAAGCCCTTTGCTTCATATTCAGGATGCTCCTTAGGTACAATTCCGCCCGCACTACCGCTAGGGTAATACAATTCATCATATATCCAAACTAAAAGGCCTTGCTCGTTTGCGTATTTTATAAGCTCTGTGGCGTTTTTTACAGATTCATCCGATAAATAATCCTTAAAGGATGGAGATATAACTATACCGCCATAACCGAGAGCTTTTAACCTTTTAATTCTTTCCTTAGGGCTTAAAAGCTTGGTGTTTTGATCGCAATTGCAGGGAAGAAAATTAAAATCATGTACAATTTCCAACGGACGGAACAAGCTATCATTTTTATTGGTCATATCGACACCTCTGAAACAAACGGATTAAATGGAATTTAAAATATTTATAACCGATTTAAGTTCTTCGGGTTTCACCTTATCGGGAGTAGTGTCATTTAAAACGCACTCGGCAAAATAGCGGATTTCATTTCCGTAGGCACTTGTTGTAGGCGCATATCCGTCGCCCTCGTCATTTGCATTATCCATACCTTTGAAATCCTCAATTTCATCATAGGTATTTATGGTTAATTTGCGGTCTTTAAATACTGCGATCGCATTTTCAAACTGAAAACGGAAGCCTGCCTCAAAAGGATATTTACCATAATACCACGCCGCCTCAGCAGAAACAAAAGCATCGCCGAAACCATAGGTTGCTGAAAAATAATCTTGATTTGAAAGCTTGGAGCGATGAGTTTCTACAAAATCGGGCTTTCCAAAGGCATAAACCATAAAATCTAAATCGTGAATATGTAAATCATAAGGGGTAAGACCGCTGCGTTTTTCATCGGTCATCCATCCTTCCCAACTGCTTTTGGGCATAGAGGAAAGACGGTACATATGTCCCGAAAGGAGCTTGCCGTACTTTTTATTTTCATAAAGTTCTTTAATATATTCAAATTCAGGCCAAAAGCGAAGTACCTGAGCCACCATAAATTTAACATTCATACGCTCAGCGGTACCGTAAATACGGTCAGCGTCATCAATATTAAGTGAAATAGGCTTTTCGCAAAGAACGTTTTTGCCCATTTCCATTGCCTTTATTGCATACTCGGCATGAAGGAAGGTAGGAAGACAAATATCTACAATATCCAATTCCTCATTATCAAGCATTTCATCAAAGCTTGTGTACTTATTAACTCCCTCTACCTTTTCCATCTGTTCGGGACGAATATCGCAAACCGCAACAAGCTCTGCACCGGGACAATCAGCCCATCCGCTTATATGTGCTCCGCTGATTGCACCAACGCCAACTAAACCAACCTTTAACATAGTTTTAACCTCCATAAATTTCCGACACTAATTTTTCAAGATATTCCTTAGCATAAAGAACATCCTTGAGTTGTTGATCGCCTGAAATTTCACGCTCTATAACAACGTAGGTATCATAGCCGATTTCTTTAAGTCTTTCAAAAAACAATCTGAAATCTACTCTGCCATCACCCACACGTGCCTCTGCACCAAGGTTACGACCGTCTGTAGGGAAAAATCCGTCTTTGGCGTGAATGTTACGCACGTATTTGCCAAAAACATCCAAAGCATCTGCGGGGTTTCCCTTGCCATAACGCACAAGATTGCCGGTATCTAAATTCACTCCAAGATTATCCATACCTACTTCCTCAAAACAGCGAAGCATAGTGGTAGGTGTTTCCTGACCGGTTTCAAAAAGTAAATACTGTCCGTTATTTTCAAGATGTCTTGCAACCATTTTTACTGCAAGGCAGAAAGGAGCAAAATTTGGATCATAAGGATTTTCAGGTATGTAACCCATATGTGTCACTACATCTGTAACGCCTAATTTTTTAGCAAAATCGGCACCAAGACAAAGTTCTTTCGTGCGTTCGGATCTGTAAGCGTCGGGAACCAAACCAAGGGAAATTTGCCCCTCGTAAAAATTCCAATAGCACGGGCCACTCCAACCACACCAAAAGGCTGTAATTTCAACGCCGTATTTTTTAACGTATCCCTTAATAATTTCGGCATTTTCATCGGTCCAATGAAGGCTATTCCATGAGATAAGCTGGCAAATTGTAAAATCGTTTTCCTTTAGTGTTTTAAACTGATTTTCTAAGGTTGCCATATCCTTTAATACTATACATGCTCCAATTTTCATTTGATGATTCCTCCTTAATAATGCCTTGACATATTTTTGATTTTATTATACAATGATTTCAACAAAATAAAATGTTTTTTTCTATTATAAATTTGTCTTATTTTTAGGTTGGAGGTGAATAAAACGAAAAATTTAGATTACCAAAAGGAACTTACTCCCGTAGTTTATACAGAAAGTGCAATAAAGGTATCGCATTTTTCAATTAAACCCGAATCCCTTGCCTTTCACACCCATTGGCATAACCGAATAGAACTTTTAAGAATAACTGCGGGTAATATTATTGTGAATATTAACGGCGAAGTTGTAAACGCCAAAAAAAATTCCCTTGTTGTTATAAATCCCTGCCTTTCCCATACAGGATTTGCCGATACAAACGGCGTTGAGTATACCGTTATTTCCTTTGACATAAACAATTTTTTAAACTCCTCTGTTGCCTCGTTAAAATATCTGTCCCCAATTTCAGAACAAAAAATATCCTTGGATAATTATTTGGATGATCCTATTTATTTATCTGTAGTTGACGAAATAATAAAATATTTTAAATCCGATCCGCTGCTTGCCATTTCAGAGATATACAAGTTTTTAAGTCTTTTTTTCAAGAATAAAAATTTTAAACAATTCGAAAAACCATATAACAATCAAGCTTTTTACAAAATAATAAAATATTTAAACGAAAACTTTTGTGAATCATTTAAAATTTCTGACCTCAGTAAAATGTTTGGATATAACGAAACCTATCTATGCCAAAAATTCAAGGAATGTACAGGTCTTACCATAATAAACTATCTTAATGTTTTACGGTTGGAGAAAGCACAAAAGCTCCTGAAAACCACCGAAAAACCTGTAAGCGAAGTTGCTTTTTTATGTGGTTTTAATGATCCTACCTATTTTTCCCATTGTTTTAAAAAAACCTTTAATATGTCACCATCAAGATTCAGAACGAAATCAAATTTGTAAAACTTTAGCAAAAATGTACTGTATATTGCTTTTAAAACACATTTCTTTGTTAGATTTTTTTGTTGACAAATCAATACATTTAAGTATATAATATAACCATAGAAAGCTTTTACATAACTGACGGAGATGCGGAGTCAACCGCAAGGGAATGTAAAAGATAATTAGCCGACCGTCTGGGCAATCAGTTGTAAAAGCTGATTGCCATTTTTTGCGTATTGGGTTGGCTTTTACAAAAATAGAGGGAGGAAAAATTATGGAACACAAAAATTGGAACGGCTTTGTGCCCGGTGTCTGGCAAAATGAAATCAACGTGAGAGATTTTATTCAAAAGAACTACACCGAATATACCGGCGACGATGCCTTTTTATACGGTGCAACCGAACGCACTTCAGCACTTATGAAAAAAGTTGAGTCTCTTTTCACATTGGAACGTCAGTTTGGTGGCGTGCTTGATATTGATACCGCAACAGTTTCGTCACTTACCAGCTATTCGGCAGGATATATCGATAAAGATAACGAAATAATAGTAGGTATGCAAACCAACCGTCCCCTAAAGCGTGGTGTTAACCCCTTTGGCGGTATGCGTATGGCAAAGCAGGCCTGCGAGGCTTACGGATATAAATTAGGCAGAAAGGTAGAGGAAGAATTCCGCTTCCGCACCACCCATAATGACGGCGTTTTCAGAGCTTATACCGACGAAATGCGTGCAGCCAGAAAATGCCACGTTATTACCGGTTTGCCCGACGCTTACGGCCGCGGTAGAATTATAGGTGACTACCGCAGAGTTGCCCTTTACGGCGTTGACAAGCTTATTGAAGAAAAGAAAAAGGACAAAGATGCCCTTAAAAACTGCACCTTTGATACCGAACACATCCGTCAGGATGAGGAGCTTTTCCAACAGATTGCATTTTTAGGCAAACTTAAAGAAATGGCTCAAATATATGGATATGATATCAGCGAACCCGCTAAGGATGCAAAAGAGGCTATTCAGTGGACCTATTTTGCATATCTTGGTGCAATTAAAGAGCAGAACGGTGCCGCTATGTCACTTGGTAGAGTGGCCAGCTTCTTTGATATTTATATCGAGCGTGACATTAAAGCAGGTCTTTTAACCGAAGAAGGTGCACAAGAGCTTTTTGATGATTTTGTTATAAAGCTTCGTATAGCACGTCACCTTCGCACCCCCGAATACAACGAGCTTTTTGGCGGCGACCCAATGTGGATAACTGAGGCCGTTGGCGGTATGGGTGAGGACGGACGCACCCTTGTTACCAAGAGTAGCTTCCGTGTGCTTAACACCCTTTATACCTTAGGTTCGTCTCCTGAGCCTAACCTCACTGTACTTTGGTCTACCGCCCTTCCTGAAGGCTTTAAAAAGTTTTGTGCAAAGGTTTCTAAGGATACCGACTCAATCCAATATGAAAACGACGACTTAATGCGTCCAATCTATGGTGATGATTATGCAATCGCCTGCTGCGTTTCTGCAATGAAAATTGGTAAGCAAATGCAGTTCTTTGGTGCTCGTTGCAACCTTGCAAAACTTTTGCTTATTGCTATCAATGGTGGCTACGATACCACAAGCGGTATGCACATTGGCCCTCAAATGGAACCCCTTAAAGGCGACGTTTTGGATTATAACGAGGTTTTGGAGCGTTTTGATATCTATAACGCATGGCTTTCAAAGCTCTACGTAAACACCATGAACGTTATTCACTATATGCACGATAAATATTGCTATGAGAAAACTCAAATGGCTCTCCACGATACCGACGTACACCGCTTTATGGCATTTGGTATTGCCGGACTTTCGGTTGTTGCCGATTCTCTTAGTGCTATTAAATATGCTAAGGTTGGCACAATCAGAGATAAAAACGGATTCATTACCGAATTCAACACCGAAGGTGAATTCCCCAAATTTGGTAACGATGATGACAGAGTTGACCTTATCGCAAAGGATCTTACCCACAAGGTAATAACCGAGCTTCGCAAAACTCCTACCTATCGTCACGCCGAGCATACCCTATCGGTACTCACCATCACCTCAAACGTTATGTACGGCAAAAACACCGGCGCAACTCCCGATGGCAGAAAGGCTTCTGCTCCCTTTGCCCCCGGTGCTAACCCCATGCACAATCGTGAGGAAAACGGCGCTTTGGCATCCCTTAACTCGGTTGCAAAAATCAGTTATGATGACTGCCGCGACGGTGTTTCCAACACCTTCTCCATCACCCCTGATGCCCTTGGCAAAACCGATGATGAGCGTGTAGATAACCTCGTAACCATTTTGGACGGCTACTTTGCCAAGATGGCACACCACATAAACGTAAACGTGTTTAATCGTGAAACCTTACTCAAGGCATACGAGAATCCCGAGAATTACCCCAACCTTACAATCCGCGTTTCGGGTTACGCTGTAAACTTTAACAAACTATCCAGAGAGCAACAGCGTGAGGTTATTAGCCGTACTTTCCACGAAACAATGTAAAAATCTAAAAACGCCCACTTTTTGCGGGCGTTTTTTCTTTAAAGGATGAATTTAATGAACACAAAAGGCATCATTCACTCAATTCAAAGTTTGGGCACCGTAGATGGCCCGGGTATTCGTTTTGTTGTATTTCTAAAAGGGTGCAATTTAAGGTGCGGATGCTGTCATAATCCCGACACTTGGGAAATGACTGACGGCACAGAGCACACCCCCGAGGAAATCGTGAATAAAGCGGTGCGATATAAAGAATATTTTGGAAAAGACGGTGGCATAACCATCTCAGGTGGCGAGCCGCTCCTTCAAGCCGAGTTTGCAAAAGAGGTATTTACCCTTTGCAAGGCAAAAGGGCTTAACACCTGCCTTGATACATCGGGAAGCGTTTTGAACGACGAGGTAAAATCCCTTTTGGAGGTTACTGACAGAGTGCTTTTAGATATAAAATACACTACCGACGAGGATTACCAAAAATACGTTGGATGCTCACTTTCTCTTCCAATGGAATTTTTAAATTATTTAGAAAAACAAAAAATCCCCACCACATTAAGACAGGTTATTATACCCACCTTAAATGATAGTGAGGAAAACATTTTAAAATTAAAGAACATAAAGGATTCCCATTCCACCATTGATAAGGTCGAACTTTTGCCCTTTAAAAAAATCTGTCAGGTTAAATATGATAATATGGGTATTCCGTTCCCCTTTGCACATATTCCCGAACCAAGCAAAGCCTTAATGGAAAATTTGCAAACTATTATAAAATAACCCTATAAGACGTAATGAAATTTTAAACCCTTATTGCCGTTTCAAGTGCTAAAACCATCATATCGTTAAAGGCAGTTTGACGCTGCTCGGAGGAAGTAGCCTCTCCCGTTACAAGACTATCCGAAATGGTGCAAACCGCAAGTGCGTTTTTGCCTAACTTTGCCGCGTTAAGATAAAGGGCGGCGGCCTCCATTTCTACTGCAAGGGCACCTACCGACGACCACTTTTCTAAAAACTCAGGATCGCCGCCGTAGAATAGATCGCTTGAAAATAAATTACCAACCTTTAGTTTTATGTCCTTTTCCTCAGCAATCTTACAAAGGATGCTAAGCAGGTTATAATCTGCAATGGGAGCAAAGCCCGAAAGCCCACTTTCCTTCATAATTCCTGAATTTGTAGAGGCACCCATTCCAACTACAATATCACCTATTTTAAGGCTTTTATTCATGGCTCCTGCGGTGCCTACACGAATAATATTTTCTACGCCGTATCCCTCAAAAAGCTCATAACTGTAAATGCTTATGGATGGCATACCCATACCGCTTGCCATCACAGAAACGGGCTTGCCTTTGTAATATCCTGTAAAACCAAGCATTCCCCGTACAGAGTTCACCTGCTTTAAATCGGTTAGATAGGTTTCGGCAATATATTTTGCTCTTAAAGGATCCCCCGGCATTAAAACTGTTTTTGCAAAGTCGCCTGATTTTGCATTTATGTGAGGGGTAGGGATATTAAGTGCCATATAAATAACTCCTTTTAACAATTATATAGTTTTTATGAAAATAATCCGATCGCAAAAAGCAGTCGGATTATTTTGAATTTATTTTCTTTCATCAATGTTGGTATACTCAACTTGAGGAGAAACGTTAATATAAGCGGGACGAATTATTTTACCCGCATTTATAATTTCCTCAATACGGTGAGCACTCCAACCTACTATACGGCTAATGGCAAAAAGAGGTGTGTAAAGTTCCTCAGGTAAATCAAGCATATCGTAAACAAATCCACTGTAAAAGTCGATATTTGCACTAACACCCTTATAAATATGACGCTCTTCTGCAATGATTTTTGGAGCAAGTCTTTCAACGGTTTTATAAAGCTCGTATTCCTTTTGACGATTTTTCTCGGCCGAAAGTATGCCAACACGCTCCTTAAATATTTTGGCTCTGGGGTCGCTAAGGGTATAAATAGCATGACCCATACCATAAATAAGGCCGGCTTTATCAAAGGCCTCTTTATGAAGAAGCTTTCTTAAATAATTTGAGATTTCTTCCTCGTCCTCCCAATTTTTAAGGGTCTGCTTCATATCTTTAAACATCTGTACAACCTTAATATTAGCACCACCATGGCGAGGTCCTTTAAGACTGCTGAGTGCCGCCGCCATTGTGGAATAGGTATCCGTACCCGAACTGGTTACAACGTGAGTGGTAAAGGTAGAGTTATTACCACCACCGTGTTCAGCATGAAGAACTAATGCAAGATCTAATATTCTTGCTTCTGCCTCTGTATATTTACCATCAGGACGAAGCATATGCAAAAAGTTTTCTGCAGTTGAAAGATTGGGGTCGGGATTGTGTATAATAAGGCTGTTATTTAAAACGTAATGATTATATGCCTGATACGCATAAACAGACAAAAGTGGGAAAAGTGCAATAAGCTGTAAACTCTGACGGAGTACGTTAGGTACGTCGTTTTCATTTGCGTGATGATCGTAACTGTAAAGGGTAAGTACGCTTTTTGCAAGAGAGTTCATCATATCGGAATTGGGAGCTTTAAGCACAACGTCACGCACAAAATTCACAGGCAAAGTGCGATATGACGCTAAAAGCTTATAAAATTCATCAAGCTGCCCCTTAGTAGGAAGCCGACCAAAAAGCAATAAATACGCTGCTTCTTCAAAACCAAAACGCTTTTCATTCATAAAACCGTCGGTTAAATCACGTATGGGAACGCCGCGGTAAAAAAGTTCACCCTCAATAGGTGTTTTTTTGCCATCGATCATTCTAAATGCGTTGATTTCGCTTATTTCTGTAAGACCGGTTATAACACCATTTCCGTTTTTATCTCTAAGACCACGATTTACGTCGTGCTCCTCATAAAATTCTGCAGGAATTTTACCTCTCGACACACAAAGCTCTGCAAGCTCTTGCATTTGAGGGGTAACATCAAACAATTCTCTATCTTGCTGTCGCATTACTTCATCCACCTTTCAAATTGTCTTATATATCTTTTCTTTCAATTTTTATTATTATACCATAATTTGCTTTTTATTGCAATGAAAACGCCTGATTTTTAACGAACTTTTAATAATTTAGATGATATCAATTCAAAAATTCGATAATAAAACCCCAAGATTGACAAAAATTCGTCTTTTTACTATTGCATTAAATCTTAAACTTATGTATAATTAGTTTGTATATGGCTAGTTAGTTTATTCACCATATGTATCTAAAAACAAGGAGCGAACAACTTAAAATGAATCTTCAAGATATTGTTTTTCCCATATTCACTCTTTTAGGTGGACTTGCTTTTTTCCTTTACGGAATGAACGTTATGTCCGGTAGTTTGGAAAAGCTTGCCGGTGGAAAAATGGAAACCACTCTTAAAAAAATGACCTCCAGTAAAACTGCGAGTCTAGGTCTTGGCGCGGGTATTACCATTGCTATGCAATCTTCTTCCGCCCTCACCGTTATGTTGGTTGGTCTTGTAAACTCAGGCATTATGGCACTTGAGCAAACCGTTGGTGTTATTTTCGGTTCTAACATCGGTACAACCCTCACGGCTTGGATTCTCTCCCTTGCAGGAATCGAAAGCGGAGCAAACGGCGGAATTGGAAGTTTCCTTATATCACTTTTAAAACCCGCTAACTTTTCACCCATAGTTGCTCTTGTTGGTATAATTCTTATTATGATGTCAAAAAGCCAACGCAAAAAGGACGTTGGTACCATTATGGTTGGCTTTGCTGTTTTAATGTATGGTATGGAACTTATGGGCGATGCAGTTAAACCCCTCGCAGCCGAGGAAAATGCCGCCGCATTCAGCAAATTTATAAGCATTTTTGACAATCCTTTAATCGGTGTTGTAGTTGGTGCAATATTCACCGGTATTATTCAAAGTTCTGCAGCAAGTGTTGGTATTTTGCAAACACTTGCTATTGAAACAAAGGCAATAACCTTTAATATGGCAATCCCCATTATTATGGGTCAAAATATTGGTACCTGCGTTACCTCCCTTATCTCCAGCATCGGCGTTACCAAAAACGCAAAACGCGTTGCAGCCGTACATATTTTGTTCAACGTGATTGGCACCCTGATAGTTCTTTTGATTTACTTCCCAATTTATCTGTTGGTAACACCTGTTAGGGATTTTCTAAGTGCTAACATAAATGCCCAACAGATTGCCCTTTGTCACACAATTTTCAACCTGTTTACAACACTTATGCTCCTTCCCTTTACCAACCTTTTGGTGTTCCTTGCAAAGAAGATTATTCCCGATGCAAAAGAGCAAGAGAAAAACTCATTTATTGATGAACGTCTTCTTAATACACCCACCGTTGCACTTGCAGAGTGTGACAACTACACCACAAAAATGGCACATATGGCAAAGAAAACCTTTATTGATGCCACTAATCTGGTGCGTAAGGTAGAAAACGGAGACGGATACGACGATGCTCTAGCCGCATTAGTAAGAGAAGACGAAAAAATGCTTGATAGATATGAGGACAAGTTGGGTTCCACTCTTGTTAAAATATCCAGCAAGGAACTCTCTGACAAGGATAGCAAGGAAGCTTCTAAGCTGCTTCACACCATTGGCGACTTTGAACGTATAGGCGACCATGCCGTTAACCTTTTGGGTGTTGCCAAAGAAATTGCAGACAAAAAGATTTCCTTTAGCACCCAAGCCAACCAGGAGCTTTGCGTTCTCTACTCAGCACTTGAGGAAATCATTTCCCTTACCGTTACCGCTTTTGAGGAAAATAACTTAGATCTCGCAAAGGATATTGAACCCTTAGAGCAGGTTGTAGATACACTTACTTCAAGAATCAAAGCAAACCACGTTTCACGACTCCAAACAGGCGACTGTACAATTGAACTTGGATTTGTTCTTTCTGATTTGCTTAACAACTTTGAAAGAGTTTCCGACCATTGCTCCAACATTGCAGTTGCTATGATTGAGGTTGACCACAACAGTTTTGCTACCCACAAATATTTAAGAAATATTAAATCGGATGAAAACACCGATTTTACCGAGCGTTTTAACGACTACGCAAATAAATACAACATAGAATTAGTAACTAAATAATTTTACAGCCCCCTTTCTTGTGGAAGGGGGCTATTTTTTTGAGCCTCGGTATCACTAAATATTGTGCTTTTCGATTATTTATGGTATGATTTTTTTATTAAGGATATTTAATTAATCTTTTATAATTAGTAAGGTACTAAAAAAGGAAGAGGTTTTAAGCCTTCTTCCTTTTTTTATTCTATATTTTATTTACATATCGTCTGCTAAGGTTTTTCGTTTTTTCCATTTTCCTAAAAGGAAATAAATCATACTGGGAATGGCGAAGCCGTATGGTGCAAGACCATAACCCAAAACAAAACCGTAAAATCCCATATCTAGCCCTATTCCAAACAACCAGCTAAGGCCTATTCTAAGAACAACACCATCCAAAATTGCAAGTGCCATACAGAATTTTGCGTTGCCTATACCTTGAATAAATGCACCGCTTCCACGCATAATTGCAAAGGCGGGGAACATCCAAAGTATAGCCGAAATAAATGTCACAGAAAGGTTGTGAACCTCTTTATCGTCCGAGAACAACACAAAAAGTTCTCTGCCAAAGAACAGATAAAGCAAAATGCAGACAACCGTAAATACTCCCGAATAGAGCCATGTCCAATATACTACCTTTTGAGCTCTTTTTTGTGCCCCTGCACCTATGTTTTGGCTTATCATAGGAATGGCCGCGTACTGTATGCCCATACAAAGTTTGTTTATAATGTCATCGATTCTTGTGCCTACACCAAAGGTGGCACCTGCACCTACACCAATATCATTTATAAGTGAGGTCACAAAAAGCATAGAAACGTTTATGAATCCCGATTGTATTGCCATTGGTGTACCAAGGGAAACAATAAGTTTGAAATATTTTTTCTGAGGTTTTAAGGACTCTGGTTTAAAATCAAAGCCGAATTCAGTTTTTCGTTTGTACAAATAATAAATGGAGAATAAAAATGATGCCCCTTGGCCGATTATGGTTGCCCACGCTGCACCAGCGACACCCCAACCCCAAAGACCGGTAAAAATAAAGTCTAAAACAAGATTTATTACCGATGCAATGGCAATAAAAAGCAAAGGGCTTTTGGAATCTCCCATACCACGAAGCACAGCCGAAACCATATTATATCCCGCGGTAAAAACAAGTCCCCCCGCACAAATTATAAGGTATTCCATTGCCATATTGTATGATTCTTTTGGTGTGTTCATAACCTTTAAAATGGGTATGCTGCAACTTATTATTACAACAGTTAGAAGCAAAGAAAATGCCGTAAGCAACGTAAAAAGGGTGCCGATTATATCATTAAGGGATTTTCTTTTGCCTGAGCCTATGGCTTGCGATACAAGCACCTGACCCGCATTTGAAACACCAAGACACACCATAACGGCAAAGTTTATTATTAAACTGCTTTGAGATACTGCTGAAAGTCCCGCCTTACCAACGTAATTTCCCACAATCATCATATCGATGGTGCTGTAGAGAACCTGCAAGGCGTTGGATGCCATAAAAGGAAGGGAAAACCAAAATAACTGTTTCGGTACACTTCCTGAGGTAAAGTTTTTAGTAAGAGTTTTGCTTGCCAAATTGATACGACCTTTGCTATTTATTTTTTACACTTCATCATAATTATCTAAAAAGGAATGTTCATCACCTTTTTTATGATAACCAATAATTGTATCCAGGTTTACTCTGTGGAAGCTTCTAAAGATGTTTATATCTATCAAATCATCCTCTTTTTTAAGCTCCCTTATAAGCTCTTTGCATTTGTAACGTTTAGAAATACCCTCTCTATCAACTGCCCCTGCCTCGCCCAGTTTTTCCGTAAAACGGCAAGCACAATTTAAAAATTCAAGATTGTTATACCTTACAAAGGACTTAATATCATCCTCGCGAATACAATAAAGAGGGCGAATAAGCTCCATCCCCTCAAAATTTGTGCTGTGAAGCTTGGGCATCATGGTTTGAAACTGACCGCTGTAAAGCATACCCATAAGTGCGGTTTCAATGGCATCGTTAAAATGATGTCCAAGTGCGATTTTATTGCAGCCTAAATCCCTTGCAAAGCTATAAAGATGTCCTCGGCGCATACGTGCACACAAATAGCATGGGGACTGTTCGATGTTTTCCACAGCTGCAAAAATATCGCTTTCGAAAATCTTTACGGGAATTTGCATTAAAGCACAATTTTCCTCTATTTTTAGTCGATTTTGAGGGCTATAACCGGGGTCCATACATATAAATTCCAAATCGAACTTGGTGTGGCCGTGTTTTTGAAGCTCCTGCATAAGCTTAGCAAGAATAAAGGAATCCTTACCGCCTGAAATGCAAACGGCAATTTTATCTCCCTCATTTATAAGTTTGTAAGATTGAACCGCCTCAATAAATCTATTCCAAACACTTTTACGGAATTTTTTTATTAGACTGCGTTCAATTTCTGTGCATCTATCCATAATACTCATCCTAAATTTTTTGGTGATTACATTGTACCATAATTTTTTTATTTTTTCAATGCAATAATACCCTGTGTTTATTATCTTTTAAGAAAAGTGGCGAAAAAACACCCCGTGCCGGGCACGGGGTGTTTTGTGATTAACTAAATCTATTAACCTTTAACGCCGGTGTAAACAACTACACAACCAGGCTCGATAATGTCGGTGAAGGTATCCTTTACATTTACAAAGGTTTTATCTGCATCGGCATGACGTGCTGCTGTAGTAGGAACAAGGGTGTTAACGTTAACAACGTGACGATAAAGTGTTTGATTGATAGCTTTATCAAATTCAACGGTAATTCTATAAGGCTCCATGTATGTGTTAACAACAGTAACAGTCCAGTTGCCGTCCTCTAATTGAGCAGCACCAACGTAAACGTCACCTAAACCATCTTGAAGTTCAGCGTTGTTGGTTCTGTAGGCTTTACCGTTTTTGTAACCGTTATATTTTGCGAACAAACCAACGGGATAGTACTGTCCTCTGGGGATTGAAGAAATAAAGAGAGAGGGAGCAGAACCGCAAGCGTGGATACCGTTGATAAACTCACCACCGGTATTGGTTTGGTCGGTCCAAAGTTGGTCAAATATCTGCCAGAGAGAAATGTTTTGAATACCCTTCTGCTGAGCGAGAATACCACCAATAACAGTTTGAAGTCCGCACCATGCGTTATCCTTACCAAGACTGGAGTTAGCTGCACGGCAATAGAACTCGTCAACCCAGAACTCAACCTTGTTGAACGCACCTACGTCTTTAAGGGGCTGTAAGTAAGAATCAAAAACAGGGCTAATAACGTCATAATAAACGTTATCGGTTGCGGTGGAAGCTGAAGGATAGAAGTGAGCAGTCCAAACGTCGAACATATCAACTAAGTCACGCTCTAACATATAGCGAAGGAGTCCGTCACCATGTTTAATAGAACCTTGGTTAGGACCAACATGGGTAACCATGTCGTAAACGCCTCGGTCTTTAAGCTTTTGCTGAATTACTTGTACAATGAAGATGTATTCTTCAGCCTCGACGCCCTCGGGTAACTCAGTGCTTGTGTAGGAAGGCTCGGTAAAGTAGAGGAAGTGGGTGATATTGTTAATACCACGTTTCTTAGCCTCTAAGAGAAGCTGAGCTTGTGCTTCACCTAAACGAAGGCTCTCTTTAGCCATACGTATCTCTTCATCATTTTTGCACTTTGAGAAATCATAACCCTCAGACTCACCATAAAGGTCGTTGGGGAAGTTTTCTGATTTTGTAATGTAGCCGTGTTCATCAATAGAACCGCCAACCTTTTCGGTGTGACAACCCAAGTGCCAACCTACTGAATGAACAACGTTAATATTACGCTCTTGAAGATTGCGACAGAAGTTCCAATAGTATCCCTGACGGCCATCTTCCCAGTTCCAACCACCCTTAACGGCATCCCATGCCCATTGGGTAGTGTAACGGGTTCTTGCATAACGTACGCCGGAATCCTGTAAACGTGAAAGCTCTAATTCCATCATTTCATCGGTATATACACGACCTGTTTTATCGTTTAGCATATGACCGTATGCATGGTAAACAGAAGCACTTACGCCGCGATAATTGGTGTTGAGGGGAGCTTCTGCGTTGTAAATCTTGAGGGTTTCTTGGTTTTCATAATCCCCATACTCCTCCTCATCATCGTATGACTCTTCATCGTCGTACCATTCTTCATCATCATAATAATCATCCTCTACGGGCTCATCATAACTATCAGAATTATAATCATCGTCATAATCATCGTAGTCTTCTTCGTCCTCGTAGTAGTCATCTTCTTCGTAATATTCGTCCTCCGAGGACTCCTCATCTTCGGAGTCCTCTTCGTCTTCATACTCATCATCAACTAAATCGTTTTGGGAAGGTTCAGAACTGTTTTCGGCAGTTTCTTTTGATTTTGAGCAAGCACCTAAAAGTGAAATTGCTACAAACAAACTAAGAATTAAGCAGAGGAGTTTAATCAGGTTATTATTACGCATTCTCAGCACCTTCCTTTCTTTTTATTGATAACATCAATACTGCAACTGCAACAACTGCAAGAAGAATAATCATAGCAGGAGCTGTTCTGGAATCGCCTGTAGCAGGTGAATCATCTTCTGCACCATCGTTATCATTATTACTGTTTTCCTCGTTAGAATCCTCTTCGATATCATTTTCATCTAAAACAATATCATCGGCTATTCCATCGCCATCAAGGTCACCATCGATTTTGCCGTCTTCATCAGTATCGATTTTACCGGTGTAGTAAGGCTGTTTGCCGAAACCGCCGTTAAGTACACTTGTTTCGGATTTAAGGTTATCATAATCATAAGGAACATAAACGGTATAGTCGTTAGGATCATAACGATAACCAAAATCGTTGGTAAATAACATTACGCTATCAATATCCAAGGTACCGGAAGTAACGTCAATACAGATGTTAGCCTCACCTGAACCATCGGTAAGGAACTTGAAGCCTCTGCGTTTCCATGTAGTTTCCTTAGGATCGAATACTACCTTAGAAGCGGGCTCTCCATCACGATTGAAGTAGTAAGCCTTACCTGCTTTATCAGTAGTAACACCAATGCTACCTACGGTATTCTTGGTTCCACGGATGGAAGCGGCAAAGGTATACTCAGTGTTAGGCTCAACCTTAAACTGAACTACATATTTTTTACCCTTAGTTACGCGGAGGAAATGAGAACCTTTAAGAGCATCGCCCTTAACGATCTTCATATTTGCAGAAAGATTTTTCCAATCTGCAGCAGAAGCAGGTGATTCAAATCCCTCATTGTCGACTGCATTGTAAAGTCTTTCACAATAAGTGATCTTGGAATTTTCCTCACTAACCATAGGAGGTGTAACAGAAATTACGATATCATCTACGTAGAAGTCGGCGGCTGTTGCACCGATTGCAGATGCAATTTTAAGTTTAAGAGCACCAAAAGTGGTGTTGTTGATATAGAATGATACGGATTCCCAGTTGTTGCTGCTACTAGACATATGCTCAAATCCGATATCCGCACCAAAAGTACCGGAGAAATCAGGAGCAAGGTTAATAACACCGCCGGCTTTACCGCCAACAACTAAATAATTAAAGGTAACCTTAAAGTTATTGCCTAAACCGGTTTGGTATGAAAGGAAGCCTTCCTCAAGAACCTTAGCCATATCTACAAGGCCTTCATTATAGTTGAATTTAAGGGATCTTCTACCACTCTTAACAAATGGATCGTTTTCTTCTGTTGCAATGTAAAGTGAGAAAGAATCATCAACCTTAGTTAAATCAAAACGATCGGTTTCAAAGTCAATTTTCTCTAAAATGGCGTCTGCACTATCTTGCTCTTTAACAACGGTAAAGTCGTCAATATAAGCAGCAGCATCGCCGGAAGTAAATGCGAAGTTAATAGCTTCATTTATGCCCGAATATACGCTATAGGTATATTCGTTCCACTCGGTACCATCAACGTCAACGTAGCTTACAGAGCTGATAAGTGACTTAGGCTCAACGCTGTATCTACCTAAATCAAGGGCACCTGCAGTAAGCTTACCTTTAGCCTTGAAGGTAACGGTGTAGTTAGAGAATGGATCTACCTTAATGGGCTGATAAACAAAGCTGTCACTCTCAAGGGCAAGAACGTTATTCTCACCTTCGGTTTCAGCCTTACCGTCACCAATCCAATAGGTTTTACCATCATCAAATGAACCATTGGTTGCCTCGGGGAATGCAGAATAACTGAACAATGAAAGATTATCAATATAAAGCTTATCTAAACCACTTGAAAGAGTTTCTGCAGTAAATCTGAATGCAAATTTTACAGTATTTTCAGAGCCGGGGTTAAAGTACATATCAATCTTATACCAACCGGTATTTGCTTGAATAGCTTTAGCCTGTGAATAAATGATTGTTGCATCCTCCAAGGATACGGAATCAGCAGCAATGATACCAAATCCATTTGCAACAGCTGCCTTAGGATCGTGATCCGGTAGGTTAACGTAGAAGGAAAGTCTGTAATCTGAATTTGGAGTTAAATTGTTAATGGTCATTACGCTGTTACGATAACGTCCATTAACTGCAAGTGCCTTAGTACCTTCGTAAACAAATTTTGTATCTACTTTAGCACCACACCAAGAACACTCATAAGTTTTATCGTTAAATGACCAGCCGGGAACGGTTCCGTTTTCAAAGGTACCATCCATACCATTCATTGCAAACAAGTCAACTGCTGGCTTGTTATAACCATCGAATTTTGCAACAAGTGAAAATTCTTCATTAGCGTTAAAGGTATAAACGGCATTGGTAGAAACACGCTCGCCAACAGCGTTATACCAACCGGCAAATGTGTTACCCTCAAAAGGAGTTGCCTCAACGGTAACCTCGCTGCCTAAAAGTACGTACTTAGAAGCGAAGCTGGTGGTAATAGATCCGCCAAGATCGGCAGCTGCACTAGCTTTAACGCCAAAACCAATTGAAAAATCATCAAGATAAAGATTTGCACTATAACCGCTGAAGTTAATCCAAAGTCTTACGTCGCCGCTATCTTCAGGAGTTTTGAAAACAACGTCGATCTTTTTCCAAGAATTATAGCAGTTAACAGCAGCATCTACAGCACCTAAATAGTGGTTAGCACCTATGTTTACGTATTTATTCTTACTTGAATCAAACTGATAGGGGGATTTATCAAGAGGTAATACAAATGCATTGGTAACTTCCTTAGGATTCTGGTCGTGGTTGGAATTGTTAGGATCGGGATCCTTACCGGTGATATAAGCCCAGAAAGAAACCATATATTCTGTGTTGGGCTCTAAATCGTTGATTTCCAAACCGGTAACACGATAAGGAATGCTTGCACGAGCAGAATGGTCTCCGGAATGAGATCTAGTATTAGTAACTGTGAAAGATAAATCTGTATCGCCTTTATAAGATGTATCAACACTCCATGGGGGATTGTTGTTGTACTTAGGATTGTTGTTATTGTTATAGCTTGCCAAAACTTGGCCGTTTTGATAGTACTCAAAACCACCGTTGGGGATGGTACCGGGGATACCGGCAAATACTGCGGTCAAGCCTTGATATTTATCAGCATACTCGAAGGTAAAGGTAGCTTCTGTGCTGATAAGCTCATCGCCTACGTACCAACCGTTGAAATCTGCATCAGGATATGGTGTAGCAGTAACGGTAATCTTATCACCCTCAGAACACTCAACGTCGGCATCAGGTGTAACCTTACCTAAAGAACTATTGTTAGATGCAGGCTTAAATAATTTAGGTGCATAACCAATGCTAAAATCATCTAAATAGATTTTACCGGTAGCATGATGGTTAATCCAAAGAATAATTTCGGTATTGTCGCCGGAATTAAATCTGATGCTATCTTTGGTCCATGTATTAACAGCACCCACTCTTAATGAATTTCTTGCTATAAACTCTTCGCTGGATTTTTGACTACCGTCAGTGTTATAAATAGAGCTGTTAGTCTTAGCAACTATTGCATTACCAAACTTAGCATTAGGATCTTTTGCATCTACCATACCATAGTAAGAAATTACATATTCGGTATTCTTTTCAAGACCGGTGAATTTCCTACCAATAAAGCCGTATAAGCCTTCAAACTGAATGGAGTTTTTACCGCTATGTGCATAAGCGTTGGTAACGGTTGCTATACGATAAGTACCGCCATTATTTGATTCCATGAAATAGATGTTTTCACCATCTTTAGATGTTTCAAGGAACAATTGATCGGTCCAGGTAGTATCAGCTTTTCCAATATCTATTGTATGAATAAGTTGTGCTAAAAGCTTACCGTTTTCATAGGACTCTAAGCCCGGATTAGCAATGGAGTTTTTACCTGCTTCAAATCTAGCCTCTAAGCCCTTGAACTCCTCTGCAAAGATAAAGGTGTACTCTTTGTTGTCACTCTTGAGATCGTCGCCAATGTACCAACCAACAAACTTACCATCATTAGTGGAATTAGCAACAACGGTAACCTCATCTCCGTCCTTGCAAATGGTACCGTTAGGTGTAACAAAACCTAAATCGGGATTATTAACGGAGGGGGTAAATTCAAAGGGAGGACGTGTAATAGAATAGTTATCTACGTAAAGTACAGAGTTATCACCATTGGAATCTGCCCAGAGAATTACCTCTGTATTGTCGCCTGTTTCAAAAGTAATTTCATACTTTGTCCAAGCGTCTTTAGCATTAGCAGTAGGTTTACCTGCTGCCAAAGCACCGGTTGCTACGGTTCTATTAACTAACGAACTACCGTTTTTGTAAATAGCACTGGTATTAGCATCTGTAACAATTATATTATTAACACCCGCGGTATCCTTTGTAGAGTTTTTAGACATAGCATAAAAACTTACTGTGTACTTTGAGTTTTTGCTAAGACCGGTTATTTTACGGCCGAAGAAACCAAACGGAACAGTAAATTTAGCAGAGTAACTACCGGTGTGTGCATATTCGTTAGTTACTTGGAATTTTCTGTATTCTCCGTTATAAGTGGAATCGGCAAAATAAAGATTCTCGCCATCCTTGGAGCTATCTTTAAACATACCATCTGTCCAGGTACCACTTGTTACGTAGGCAACCTGTGACAACAATTTGTCATTAGTGTAGCTTTCAAAACTGCCGTTCTCAAAACCAAAAGCTGCTTTTGTAAAGCGTGCCTCATAAACAGGAGGAGTTGCGGGGTCATAGGTAAAGGTAATGGTCTTGTTCTTGGAAACTAAATCTTCACCTACATACCAACCATCAAAACCGTTCTCGCCAAAGGGTTCGGCAGTGATTTCTGCAACCTTACCACTGATAAGGGGAACTTCTTTAGAAACAGCACCTAATTCTACATTGTTAACGGTAGGAGTGTAGAATGCGTCTACTTCCTCCTTTTCGACATACATTTCAAAGTCAGCAAGCCAAACCTCGCCGCCTACTTTCCAAGAGTAGCTCTTGAATTCGTATGAAATTTCTGCCTCATGTGCAGCTTTGTCACCTGTTTCAAAGGTATGAACAACCTGTACCCACTCGCCCTTTCGGTTTTGTTCAGGGAAGTCTGGGGTAAGATCTTTATAATCGGTTTGTCCAACGCGAGTGATAACCATAGAGTTGCCGGTAGCCATAACAGTGCCGGTTTCGGCAATGGTCCATTTACTGACAACATCTTGACGAATAGGACGATCTCCGCTTCTGAAAGAATAAATATTTTGGCCCTCTTTAGCAGTAGTGCTTTGGTTAGGGTTACCATTTGCATCTACATAATTAGGCTCAAACATTGAAACAGTAAGACCCTTACTATCTTTAACTTTTACCCAAAATGTCATTGTGTAAGAAGCATTTTTTTCAATTTTAATTGTTTTAGTGTTAATCAATCTGGTAGCCTTTGTTCCGGTACCGTTATGAATAACTTTCAAGGCATTAACCTTATTGCCGTTAGGTAGTTCAACATCTTCAACTATTTCGGCATTACTCTGATTTGTAGTAACAGTCCAGTTACTAGGAGTATATCCACTATAAGAAGCAAAATCACCGTTTTCGAAAAGGTTGCCGTCATTAGCCGCCAAGGTGGTAGGCAATGCAACAGAAACCGTTACCGCAAGCAGTGTTATAACCAATAATAGGGATAGTAGTTTGTTTTTCACTAATTATCTCCCCTTTTAATAAAAAATCTACAAATAATTTCTTTCCCAACTCGCATAAGCGAGTGTATTTAAGCGCGCAGTAGAGTGAAAAACTGTATTTCAGTTAAAAAATACAGTAAAAATTTTTTATTCTTTTAAAACACAATATGCCCTTGAAAAAAAGGGCCGTTTTTTTGAGTAGGCGGGGCCTCCCAAAGGGGAAGCTCCGCCGATAATAATTAAATTTGCTTCAAACTGCTCTTTAATTATTTCTTGCTGGACTTAATTCTAGCAAGATCTTTGTTAGCACGAGCAATACCTGTCTGAACAGAACCCTTCTTGGAGTTGAGCTGTTGGGTAATGTTTGCAGCAGAGGTAGCAGCTAAAGCGTTACAAATCTGGCTATAGGTACCGGACTCAACGTAGTCAGATACACCGGAACCGTGAGTAACTTGCTTCTTAGCAGAAGGAGCAGTAATGATGTTGTAAATTTTTTCGAACTGTCCGTTGTGGAAGGTACTTTTGAAATTGAACTCGCTGGTGTCGAGGAAGTAACGGAGGAAGTATGCAGCACCTTCAGGATTCTTAGCCTTCTTGGGAACGCCCCAAACCTTAGGACGAACAGGAGTGTAAGCAGTTTTGCCCTTAGGACCAGCTACGGGAACTACTTCAAGTTTCTTAGCAAAGTTGCTGGGGAACCAGTCACCTTCGTTATACATACCGTAAGAAATAGCGGTGAAGAGACCCACTTTACCCTGCTGAACGCTGGAAATATCCCAACCTGCAATACAGTCATCAGCTTTAAGCTTAGAAAGCTCCATCCAAGCACTGGTAAGAAGGCTGTTGCCGCTTACGCTACCAAGGTTGTTGGTGTATTTGCTGCCGTTGTAGGTTGCGAAATCTTGACCTGCAGAAAGCATGAACATATCGTAAGACTGGAGAGCAAGACCTATGTTACCCTTTGCATTAACCTTACGGATAATGTCGTTTTGGGTTTCCCAGTTCCACTGTTTCTTCTGATAAAGCTGATAAGGAGTTTCCTTAACGCCGGCTTTTGCAAGAATTGCAGGAGAATAGTAGGTTACGTAAGTACAGTCTTCGCAAGACCAAGAAGAAGGCATTGCAACACCGAAGTATACGCCGTTGATTCTGTAAGCATCCATATAATCCTTGTTCCAGCAATCAGAATCGAGCTGGAAGTATTTGCTGTTAAGGGGTTGTAAGGACTTAGTTACAAGACCGGGGAAGAAGTTAGACTGGAACATAACAACGTCAGGAGACTGACCGCCGGAAACCATGGAAACGAGTTTGGTGGGATAGTCTGCCTCACTAGTAATGGTAGTCTTAATTTTAACACCGGTTAACTTCTGATATTGATCTACGAGAAGTTGCTCAGATTTGTGGTATTTTCTCCACATAAGTACGTGAACCTCACCCTTAGGTGCGTTAGCGTACATTTTGCCACCCTTTTCAGCTTTCTCGCTGAAACCAGCATAAGTACCATTGCCAGAACCCTGAGGGTTGCTGGGGTTGCTGGGTGTGTCGGGTTTTTTGGAGCTGCTGTTTTTGTTGTTGTTGGGTTTGCTACTGTTTTTGTTGGTGCTGTTGTTGGGTTTTTTGTCATCCTCATCCTTAGAAGCGGTTTCTTCGCTGCTAAGATCTGCGGTTTCATCGTCAACCTCTTCTTCAGCTACTTCTTCTTCCATAATATCAGAAGAAGCATCGTTGGTGTCTTCAGCCTCAGTGCTGGTAGTTTCTGCAGGACCACAAGCTGCAAAAAGCATCATAACAGCAAGTAATAAAGCTAAAAGACTAGTTAAACGTTTTGTTGCTTTCATTTGTTTACCTCCAATAAAAATTTTTATACTATCACACTACTGCTAGCGTAACATATACATATATTTTAACCTACAATACCTACTCTGTCAATACTTTGTATGAATTTCTTTTGTAAAAATAGATACATAGTAAGAACAGGAGCTATAAACATTAAGCAAGCTGCCGAAACTGCAGGTGCCGCAAACTGGTCTTGATAACCTGCTGCCCTTAAAGCACCTGCTCTGATGTTTGAAAGGGTAACTGCCAGCGGGAACTCGCTTGAGAAGTATATTACCGATTGATAATATTCGTTCCAATGCCAAATTATAGCAAAGATTGCAACGGTTAAGAAAACAACGCCCGATGAAGGAATAACAACACGGAAGAAGGTCATAAGAGGATTACAACCATCTATCCAGGATGCTTCCTCAAGCTCTTTGGGAAGACCCATAAAGAACTGACGGTAAATGAATATGAAAAGTCCTGAACGAAGTCCTACACCAAATAAGGAAGGTAACCAGAAGGTGAAAGGTGTATCCATAAGACTGATATAAGGAATATTCACACCGGGGATAAGATTAAGTAAATCTACCACGTAACCAAAACCAAAGAACTGATAGTTAAGGCTAAGGGGGATAACCAAAATCTGTACGGGCACGATTGCGGTGAAAAGAACTACACCGAAAAGAAGACCGCGGCCTTTAAATTTGAATCTTGCAAAGCCGTAAGCTGCAATAGCACAGGAGAAGATTT
Organism: Acutalibacteraceae bacterium; assembly: GCA_045534095.1. Classification (GTDB taxonomy): domain Bacteria; phylum Bacillota; class Clostridia; order Oscillospirales; family Acutalibacteraceae; genus UMGS1279. Next base: position 24,309 of record JAZSJA010000135.1, read on the forward strand.
CCAATAAAGCACTTACCATACCTACAAGCAAGGTATTAACAAGGGCGTTAGGATAATCAAGACCCTTCCAAGCAGCTATGTAAGGCTGAAAGGTGGCTCCTCTTGTAATCCAGGTAACGCTTGGGTCCATAACGTCAGCGTTACTTTGAATTGAATAAGTGATCATAGCGAAAAGCGGATAGAGAACTATGTAGCTTATTGCTATAAGCAAAACATAACGGAATAATGATACGCCAAGGCGTCCGCCTGTTTCTTTTACCCTATTTTTATTAAGAAAGGGAATGGTCTTTTTAAGCTTTTTTTCTTTTGTCATTTTCATTCCCCTCCCTTATTCCCATCTCTTAAGACATGTCTTAGAGAAAATAAATATTATAAGTCCGGTTATGGCAGCTATGATTGCGAAGAATACCCAAAGCATTGCCGCACTTAAACCGTATTGGATGTTTTGCATTTGATCATACGCCTGATCAATAACAGGGTTATCTGATTTGGTAAGAAGCTCAATAAGAGTAAAGATCATAACCAAAAGCAAGGTTTGACCAATGGAAGGAAGTGTAATGTACCAGAATTCCTCCCAAGCGGTTGCACCCTCAACCTTAGATGCCTCGTAAAGCTGAGAAGGTATTGTTTGAAGTCCGGCGATGAATAATACAACCGGAATACCGCAGGTCCAAATGGTGTTAAATATATCGGTTATCATAATATTTAATCTAGCGGTTACATCCTCGGGCAACTGCAATGAGTTAAGAAGCTCGGAGAAGTCCATACCACCACCGGTACCAACTGCCGAATAAGCATCCTCAGAGATTGAGGAAGAAAGCTGAATAATAGCACCGTTAGGACCATAGCTTTGAGAAAGCAGGGACATAACAACACCTGTAGCAACAATAACAGGAACGAAGAAAACTCCTCTGAAGAAGGTTCTTCCCTTAAATTTACTGTTGAGGATAAGTGCAAGTATTAAGCTTACTATAATAATGATAGGCATTTGAGTCAAGAATGTGGTTATTGATTCAATAAGATTGGTCTGATAACCATCACTATCGGCAAAAATGTCTTTGAAGTTATCAAGTCCTATCCAGCTAACGTCCATACCTATATCAACAACAACGTCGCTGAAGGCGTATCTTAAAGAAGAAATAAGTGGAATTAAGAAGAATAAGACCATACCGATGATCCAAGGAAGTACGAAATAAAAACCGTACCAACTCTTTTTGGACTCAATACCTCTAACGTGTTTTACGTCAAGGTCGGGAATAATGTTGCCGTTTATATCATAGGCAACCTTTCCCTTTTTCTTGGCTTTTTCAGCCTTTTTCTTAGCTTTAAGCTCAGCTTCTTCCGCCTTTAATATATCGGCAAGAGAGGGCTTATTTTCTTCAGTAACGTTAGTATCTACTACTTTATTTTCATCGTTTTTCAATTTAAGTCCCCTCCTTTACTTAGCTAAAAAGCTTTCAGCTTTTATGATTTCGTTACCAACTTTAACGTCGGTTTTATTGTAGTTAACAAATACAACTTTTCCGTTCTCGAAGATAGTTCTTGTAACGTCTTTAGCAACGTATCTGTGTTCTGTGATTTTCTTACCGGCAACGCTTGTGAGGAATTCTTTTGATTCATTTACGCAATCGATAATGAATTGCTTGTTATCCTCATAATAAGTAGCGTGAAGACCGGGGATGAACTGCTTGCGAAGCTCTCTATCATAAGCGTTGGTAAGCTCGAAGGAAAGTCCGCTACCGGTTTCAATTGCCTTTAAGAACTGTGTTCTGCGGTTGTTTGCAATGTTGATTGCGCCGGTGCAGTTTGCACGTAAGCCTTGGAATACCATCTGATAAAGAGGAACCTCTAAATCAAAGGCATTAACCTTTGCAGAACTGGTAGGTGCATTTGTGATAATGTCAGATGCAACTGCTGCATAGGCGAAAGCACCGTCCATTAAAATGGTTTTGCTCTTCTTGCTTGCGTCCTCGGCAATTTTCTTAACGTCCTTACCCATATTGTTACGAAGAGGATACTGATAAAGAGTATCATTATCGCCAACGGTATCATAGTCGGAATAGCACATATTACCTAAAGTATCAAAAGCAATTCCTGAAATACCATACTGGTCAAGGAGAGAAACTGCATCTCTTGCTACGTTGTCAAGCTGGTCGCGTGCGATTAAGGTACTTACCTTACCGCCTTCCTTACGATCAAATCTATTATGTGTAGAAACTATGTAGTCGTAAATAGAAACGGGAATACCATTATTGTTGTATGCAGCCTCATCTTTAATGCTGTATCCGTTACCCGATTCACTATATCTCGCAGTATCAAAACTAAAGAAGGTAGGAATTTGCTCATTTTTAGTGTATTTAACAAACTTTTTGAGATCATCCTCATCACCGGCAGCACTCTCAAGTGTTAATCCACCGGCTATCTCATTTGCATTGATACCGCCTTCGCCGTAACCTTGCATAACTGCTGTGAGGTTGCCACCGGAAATCTTTTTGAGTTCACCTAAGATTTTAGTAGCATCACTATAGGTGGTAAGTGGTTTCTCATCTTCATAAGGAATACCTGCAAAGAGTTCATCCTTAACGTAGGAACCATAAAACTTAACGTTGAGAAGGCTATTATCTTGAGATTTTACAAGTTGTTCTTTTTCTTCAAGATATTTCTGATAACGTTTAGCAATACCTGAATAGTTTGCCTCTTTGCCGGATAAAGGATAGTAACCTATAACTAACGGCTCAAGATTTTGCTCTACGTATTCGTTGTAGTGTACACGCCAGTTGCCGGTGTTATAAACCTTGTTATAACCAACCAGACTATAAGAAGCAGCGAGGTAAGAATAGCCTTTTCCGCCGATGTCATCAAACATACCAACACCGGTATCGGGGCCGCCTGCCTTTGCACTTATTTTACAAGCCTCAGCTGCGTTTTCAATAATTGCACAAAGTGCGTTTGTACCCTTTCTAATGCCGTAGAAAGGCATAGTAATAGGAGTTTCGTTAGCAATCTCTAAGTATTTCTCAACCGAGTAATCCTCGCCGTATACCATACCCCAAGTATCATGCGGTAAAATAAAGTCAGGATCACCAAAGGTGCGGGCTGCACCATCTAAGTCACCATACTGACGTTGGTCAACGTACATAAGGGCACCGCTACCGGAGGGAATTACAAAGTAAGAGCTTTTGTCGTTAGCCTCGGTGTTTTGGGTGCTGCACATATAAGGTGCGGGGGTAACGCTTACAATTCGTTGAAGACCCTCGATCTTGTTGTGCATACTTTTGTCATCTTCTTCGGTTGGCTCGGGAACGTAGCTGTTAACGTTTTTAGGATCAACGCTTACTTTGAAGCCGCCATCCTCTAAGTAATAGTCAACACTTACAATAGCACCAACGGCATCAAAATAATATGTAATTCTCATACCGTTTCTGCCGTCATCAAGCTTAGCTGATGAAAAACGACCATCGACAATACATTTATCGTATGCGTTGTGTGCGAAAACCTGAGCACCACTTTCCAAACTGGTTAAAGTGGTTATAACAAGAGAGGAGTTGATAAGATCATTACCGTATAATGATGCGGGATCGGTCTTATCATAATACTCTTTTGGGGTTGTGGACCAAACTGCACCATCCTTTTTGGAGATGAAGTTGATTATAGCACGATAGTTTTCGGTACCATATTCATCCATATCAGACTTGATCCATTCCATCTTGAAATCTTCGGATTCAGCAACTATACCATTTTCAAGATTTACTAAATCTTCGGTTTCAACCTTATAATCTGCATATTGCTTTTCTTCCACTTCGACGCCTTTGCAGCCTGAGAGCATACCAATCACAAGACACAAAGCAGATATCAAAGCGATTATCTTATTTAAGTGTTTCATTCTAAGTCCTCCAAAGTCTGCGGTCATCGATAAGTGACCTCTTTATAAATTGTTTCTATGAATGTCATAAGCTGCTGAATAAGTACGAATACCATCATAATAACAAATACGCAAACGAGCATACCAAGGATAATAACAATAGTCATTACAAGGAATTTAAAGAAGCCCATTTCATGTACGGTCATAATACCAACAGCAAGCGTAATACCTGTAAGTGCAAGACATACGGTAGAAATTGCTGTCATAACAAGTGCTTCTTCGGGAACAAGCACGTTTGAAAGAACGGTGTTAAGCACAGAAGAAAGGATTTGTGGAACAAGTGCATAACAGGTTACAATGTAAATCTGCTTCATATTACCTTTACCTTGGAACAAGGTGGTAAGTCCCCAGTTGGCAACGGTCCAAAGGAATACTATACCAAAGGTTCTGATAAGTGCAAAACCTGCGCTATAATTGGACTCGTCAATCATTGTGTACATAAAGCCGCTATAAATTTCGCTACATACGGTTGCGACGAAATAAAGCGCCAAAACTATTGTAGCAAGCTTAGCAGAGCCCTTGCCATAATACTTAATTTGGCTTGCACCCTCAAAAGGATGAACAATACACTGGAACATATTAGCAAGGTTAGGATTCTTGATAAGCTTTTTCTCTTTCTTCTTCATATAAACGAAGAAGGCGATAACACCGGCAATAACCACTATTACAAGGCCAAATAACCAAGTAAAGTTATTTGTTAGATATTCATTTCTAACAAAGGTAAAAGCAGATGCATAGGTATCTTGGTCGTAACCAAGTTTTGCATACTCAAGAGTTTTATTATAGTACTTTTGAGCAAGAGCAGGATCCTCAGGCTCAATAATGGTTGCTTTAGATAAAGCAGCACGTGCAAGACCACGATAAGCAAGCTGGGAGTTGCGGTCGTAAGAAAGAACCTCGTTCCACTTGCCTTCGGCTTCAGTATAGTCACCTGCGTTGGTAAGCAACTGAGCTTCTTTTACCAATGCACCGTACTCGGTTTCTCTGTATACGGTAATGGAGTTACGTGAACGGTCGGTAACAAAAACTTTATCTGTATTATCATCTACCTGAATGTTACAGGGATGCATAAAGGTACCTTTTTGGTCACCGGTTTTAAGACCGCCACCAAATACTGAAAGTTGGTTACAAGATTGGTCATAAATGAAGATGTGACCATACTCTTGGCACAAGCCATACATATATCCCTGAGAATCAACGTCCATGGAAACAACGTCGCTGTTTCTCCATTTGAAGCCACCGCTGGTTTTTGTTTCTCCATCAGGATACTGCATACCCATACCATCAGAGAAGTTAAAGGATTCTGCAGAGGAAACTGTTCTGGTGGTTTTATTTTTTAATATGTTAATACCATTAGGTGAAAGCTTTTTGAGCTGACCGGTATTAGAAACGTTTTCCTGTGCGGGAGCAGTTGCGGTGTAAATGAAGTTGTTTTCATCTACTGTGATATCGGTAAAACAGAAAGGCAAGGATTTCTCTTTGTTTTCCTTTTGTGAATCCGACATAATGTAAAGCTCATAAATTCTTGTAAAGATATCTAAAAGCGAACCGGAAACCGAGTTAGCACCATAGAAGCCTGAGAAATTAAGCTCATCATCATACAAAAGTGCACCATAGTAGGAACCTGTACTGAGAACGTATACATATCCCTCAGAGTCAACTGCTATTTTCTCGGGTAAGTAATAGAAATTAGAAGGAATAACATCATCTTCAGGCAATTTAAGTATTTTTGAAACGTTACCCTTTATATCGGTAATAACAACACGACCGGATGATACTACGTCTTCCATTCCGGTTTCCTCGTTAAATTCAGTTTCTGTATATTCGGTATCAGCAATATAAATATCGCCTTTCTTGGTTACAAAAACTGAAGAGGGTTTGGTGAGGGTTGTTTCCTCACCATTGTAATTAAGAGTAGAAATAACCGTATTAAGAGTGTAATCGGGATTGATAACAATTATACGATTATTATTTTTATCGGTAAGATAAATAAGACTGTTGTGATCAACAAATACGTCAGAAGGCTCATTAAAGGATGGGATACCAAGACTTGCACCGGTTATAGTGGCGTCGTACTCATACATAGGAGCAGAGGAAACACCTCTTCTGTTGCCGGGTGCAGACCAATAGGTATAGGTGTCATAAGCTTCTTCGCTAATTGGTCTGGCAGCTGCGGGAATCATAAAGATTGACATTAAAATGCCAACTATCAACACAAGAAGGATAGCTTTACGATATAATCCGCTTTTAAATAAAGGCTTTTTATTCATTAACACTTTCCTCCTATGCTTATTTAATACCCGAGCTACTCATAGTTTGTGTAACACTACGTTGTGTTACCAAATAAACCAGAATAGGCGGAATCATCATAATAACTGTAACAGCCATGGCGCAACCTTGACGTGCGATACCACTCTGTGCAATGGTAGAAGCCGCAAAAGGCAAGGTTTTAAGTTCTTCACTAAAGATAGTACCACCGGGTTGTGCTGCCCAAAGGTCACGGAAGGAGAAAAGTGTCAAGGTGAGCCAAGCAGGCTTAACGTTAGGCATTGCAATTCTCCAGAAGGTTCTGAACGAACCTGCACCGTCTATCTTAGCAGCCTCGATCAAAGCGTCGGGAACGTTTGAGTCCATAAACTGCTTCATAAGGAATACACCCATTGAAGAGGGGATTGCAGGTAGGATATATGCCCAATAAGTATCTATCATTCCAAGGGATGAATAGATGAGATAACGGGGGATTTCCAAGGTGTAACCATTGTAAAGGAGTGACATCTGAACAACGGTGAATATGATAGTTTTTCCGGGGATATTTGTTTTTGAAAGAACATAGGCTGCTGCAGAACCAACTATAACGTGAAGGAAGGTTGTTACAACACTTATGAAAATACTGTTAAATGCGTATCTTGAAAGGGGAACGGCTAAGTTATCAAGCAAACTTGGAAGAGTAAGATAGTTAGAAACGGTTGGTGCAACAACGTAAAAACGAGGGGGGAACACCAATAGCTCATCAAGAGGCTTGAAGGAAGTAACAATACAGTAGTACATAGGAAGTACTGAGAACAAGCCGAAAAGGATAAGGAAGAAGGTATAGAAGAAGTTACCACTACGGCTTCTGGTGAAACGTTTATACTGATCGCGGCGTGCGGCTTTAAGCTTTAACTTTTTAAGTCTACGCGCATCAGCTTTGCTCATTGTAGCTTGCATTTATATCTTACCTCCCCGCCATATTTACTAACTTACCAAGAAGTGACTTGGTTGCGAACATCAAAATAAAGAGAACTACCGAAATCGCTGCGGCGTAACCCATTTCATAACGAGATGCACCAACGTCGCTTATTAAGGAAACCAAAGTATCTGCCGAGTTGTTGATACTGGGGTATCCGCAAAGAGCAATCGGAACTGCACTGATGGAGAATGCAGACTGAATCTGCATAACAACACCGAACATCAAGATGCTCTTCATAGAAGGAATGGTTATGTACCAAAGCTCATGCCAACGGTTTTTAACACCATCAATAGCACCTGCTTCGTAAAGCTCGGGGTTAACGTTCTGCAAACCGGAAATGTTTGAAAGGAAGGTAACACCCATACTCATCCACAACTGCACTATACATATAATAGGCAATGCAAAGCTGGGGTCTTTTAACCACTGAACCGGTTCAACAATTAAACCGAATGAAAGAAGTGTACTGTTTATGTAACCGTATGCGTCACCGCTAAAGAGTACCTGCCAAATAAAGTAAACGTTACCTGCAAGTGCGGGAGCATAGAACATAAACGAAAGAAGTGTACGAACGCTAGGACCAAACTCGTTAACCATCCAAGCTAACATAAATGCAAGCAAGAAGCCCAAAGGACCTGTAACTATTGCAAGCACTAAGGTGTTGCTGAGTGCCTTGGGGAAAACGTCGTCCTGAACGAACATTCTAAGGTAGTTTTCCACACCATTAGGACGAGGTGTGGAAACGGCATCAAAGTCGAAGAAGCTTAAAACTACCGAACTTAATACCGGCAATACCGTGAACATAAAGAAAAGAATAAAGAAGGGGGCAAGCATAAGATAATATACTATATTGTTCGAGAACTTTTCTTTTCTTTTAATGATTAACTTTACTGGTTCTTTATTTGTAGTTGTCATATCTAATTTGCCCTCCTTTACTTAACGCCGTATTGTCTACGCTTACGATCAATTTCATCATTAGAAATTTTTGCCCATTTAAGCATCATATCTTTAGCGTTTTGTGAGTTGTTAACAACGTTCCAGTATGCCTGGTCAATAGATCTTGCGGTATAGTAACTACCGGGAATCTCAGGAACCTCTTGCATTTCTGACCATTGTTTAAAGAGTGAATCCAAGCTATCTTTATCCCAACCCATATGCATAAGAGCCTTAGGATTAGCGGTAGCAACACGTCCGGAAACGCCAAGAATAGATTCACAGTTATTAGAGTAGGTAAGCTGAGTATCCCAACGGGTCCACCATTTAAGGAATGCCCAACCACCCTTTTGGTTTTTAGAAGATTTCAAAATACCGCAACCGGTACCCGAACCTGCCTGGCAGTTGTTGATTTTGCCGTCTTCATTTATCATGCCGGGAATAGGAGCCATTTTCCATTTACCGGTAATTTCAGGTGCTGCCATGGTGAAGTTGATATATGTAGTATAAACCTGAACACCCATAGGCATGGTACCTGCACGGAAACGGTTAAAGAAGTCTGCACTCAAGGGGAGTTTGTACTCATCAAAGAAATCTACCCAATATTCGAATGCTTTAATAGAAAGCTCATCAGAAAGAAGTGTTTTAGTACCTGCTTCATCATAGATGGTACCACCTCTTTGCATAATAAAGGTAGGAAGAATACTGAGTGAACCAACACCGGCATTAACCATGGTAGGATTGGTTATCTGTGTATAAGGCAAGCTAACCTGTAGATTGTTTCTGGAGAAGAGAGAAGAAAGATGTAAATATTCATCCCATGTCTTAGGAGGCTCTTTTATGCCATACTCTTCAAAAATATCTGTACGATAGAATAACATATAGAAGCTAAGGGTATCGGGAAGAGCATAAACTCCGGCGGGTTTATCATCTGTAGAATCCTTATCAAATGTGAAAGGTAATAAAGGATTAGCCTTTGCATTTGATTCGTATCCGGTTTCTTCTTTAGATAAATAGAACTGCTTTACAGTTTCATCGAAATCGCCGGTTTTCTCATCAACCATTTCATGTTTAACAGGATCATAGTAGTTAAACTTGGTAAGATCCACCATCGCACCACGAAGGGCAAGATTAACAGGCTCAGAACGTGCCATATGTAGTGAGCAGTCAGGGCTCTTACCCGAAAGGATGGCCTGAACGTAGGATGCGTTTGACATCTTTAGGTTAACGCCTATGCCGGTTTCGGGAGTGAAGGATGACTGAATGAGATTGTTAAGAACACGAATGTTATCACGACCCCAGTTTGCCCAAATTGTAATACTCTCTTTGGTGTTAAGGTCGCCGGAAATGTTATTGTAGTCCGCACTGAAGGAGGCGAGGAAACGCTCTACACTATATACGGTAGAATCCCACCAGCTTGCAGCAGGGTTTTTGAGTTTTGTATCAGGTGCAGCAATTTCAATGTAGTCAAGGTTAAGACCCAATTCCATCATTGAATAAACAAGTGCACTAACACTGGTATAGTTGCTATAGAAAAGTGATTTGTATTGATGTGCTTCATACTTATGCTCAACCATATTATCTATAGCTTCGCAAAGGGTACGGATGGTAGTAGCGTTTGTACCACCGGCCTGACCTGCAAGTCTTTCAGTATCAGCAGCAATACGATAAAGCTCTTTGCTAAATCTTTTTAGTCTTTCCTCAAATTTAGGAATCTGCTCGTGAAGGTCATAGTCACGGCTGCTGTCAGGAGACTCACCTGTGATTTTAACCATTTCACGATAGAAGGTACCTATTTCGTAGCTCAACTCTTTAAGCTCGCGGATAGTTTTGGTAAGTTCACCAAGGTTAACCTCTAAGGAGATGGTGTTATAACCTTTTTCGAAGTATATAAGGTAAGGAGTACCGTTAGGATCCTTATATTCCTTATGTTTCCAATCAAGGTCATAGTTAAAGCAAATGTTTGTTGCCTCGGCAAAGGGAACCTTTCCGTTTACCAAAAGCTTGCGGTAGGAGTTACCGTTAAGAACAATTGCCTGCTTATAACGGAAAGCAAGTTTATAGTATCCTGCTTCGGGAACGTTAACTTCCCAAGTAAGGCGTTGACCCGGACTTGACCAGTTCGTGTCACCAATATAGTTAATACGTGTAAGATAAGGGTTAGATCCTTTTTCTGAAGAAACGCTAGGATCAGTTTGGTCGTATTGAGCAACGAGGGAATAGCTGTTTTTGAATTTAGCATCCTCACCCTCGAGTTTGATTGTATCAGCAGTAGCATTTTGAGATTTATCATAGCCTGCGTCCTTTAAAACCTCAGAATAACTCTTATAGGTTTCGGGAGGGCAAAGCACAATAGCATCTAATGCAAAGGGCTCAGCAACAGATTCAATCTCAATAGTATGTTTACCGGCAGTAAGAGCCAAATTGTAAGGAAACTCCTCCAAACCGGTAGGATCTATAAAATACTGCTCTTGGAAAGCAAAGTACTCCATTTGGCTGGCAGCAAACTCGTTACCAATGCCGTCCTCGCGAACGGTAACGTAAACAGGGTTGCCAAAAGCATCAACCTTGGGAGTGCCATCCTTATTGTATTTTTTCTTATAAACGGTTTTGCCGTTTTCATCAAGCTTCACTTGACCCTTGTTGTCACGCTCTGGTTCAGGCTCGTCAACAAATATACGTTGAAGATCAAACTCCCTCATATTTTCAAACATACGCTGACCGTCAACCCTAATACCTAAAGATACAGGTTGTTTGCGGCCTTCCATTGCATAATAAAGGAATTTAACGGTATAAAGACCGTCCTCAGGAACCTCTACGTTATAAACCAAGGAACCTTCTTCATTTTTCCACACTACAACGGTTTGTCTATCCTCGCCATTGTCGGGTTTGAAGCCATCTCTATTTTCAACAACTGCACCGCCCTTAACCGCAGCGTAGGATGTTGCATCAATAAAGATTTCCTTCTTAGCATTCACAAAGCCCTCAGTAGTGGCCTTGTAGGAATCATAAGTAGGAAGATTAGAAGGCTCTGGGATGTTCTCTACTGCATTAGCAGGCTCTTGAGTCACAGCGTCTTCTACGGCTGAAGCACTGGTTACACAGAAAAAAGATGTTAAAATCATAACCAACGCTAAAACCAAGCTTAACTTTCTTTTCATTGAACTGACCTCCGATTTAATGGATTTTCGTTTCTTTTAAGGGAAACGACTTATCTTACACGCAGTTGTTTAAGCCCATATTTAGTAAGTTTTTGGTGGTTTAAACACAAACAAAAAACATCTGCGAAAAAACAGATTATAACACAGAAAACACCGCTTTAGTGAAATTTTTTCACCAAAACGTTGAGTAATTCTGTGTTTATTCCTTTGCGTATTTATAAACTCCATATAAATTTGACATCATTTTATTATCTAAAATGACATATGTACCAAACAATTAACTGATTTTTTATGCACTTTTGGGGATACACAAATAAACAATTGTGTTTTTTGGTAATTTTTAACAAGAAATATGGTGTTTTTTATTCAATCACATACGCCTATTATATTTTATCATATTTTTCGTACATTTAAAGTCTAAAATTCGGCTAGCAAATGCCAAAAATTTAAACCGTTTTGTCGAAATTAATCAGTAAAAATCAAAATATTGTGTATTTTTCTTTTTTTGGATTAGTAATACCGCAATAAAAACCTACAATTTCTTTGTTTAAAAAGATAAAAAAATATTTTACTAATACCTATTAATAATATTTGTTAAATATACTAAGCAAAAGGTGTATTCAAAAAGTGCAAGACGTAACCATTGAGGCCGCTGAAAAGTCAATCCTTTTTTCTATTAAAAATAAGCTTTGTTCTCTTTTTTATTATATTTTACATATTCCATAAAGTTTTTTCATACAATTAACTACCATATTAGGAGTTGATTTTATGAAGCAGTCGGTAATAAACCGAGCCACGATTTTAGGGGAATACATAAAGAAAAACGGTGCGACAGTACGCCACACCGCAGGAGTTTTTAATATTTCAAAATCAACAGTACATAAGGATGTAACAGAAAGGCTTAAAATCAAAAACCCCGTATTATACAGGGAAGTTAAACAGGTTTTGGAGATAAACAAAATGGAGCGTCACATTCGTGGCGGTCTGGCAACCAGAAGAAAATACAAAGGGCAGTAAAACCTTTTAGATCTATAAAAATAAACCCTTGGCAGGTATTGAAACTACTACAATATCTACCTTGG
>JAZSJA010000024.1:0-36098 GCA_045534095.1 Acutalibacteraceae bacterium
TTGCAATACTCTACTATATCCTTAAGTTCTTCTTTAGAATATCTGCCCCTTAAATATCCGAAGTAAGGCTCTTCGGGAATCTCATATGTATCTTCGGTGTATAGCTGAATCATATTATAGCCCAGTTTTTTTATTGTTAAAGCATACTGCTTAACCTGCTCTGGCTTCATAACACCGTTTCGAGACATATCCATCATAACACCAAATCTTTTAAACATAATAGTGCCCCCTTTTTTTATTCCACCATAATTAAGGTGCAGGAATTTGCGGTTAAATTCAAGGCGATTTCTTCTTTTTCGCCTGCAATGTATTCGGCAATTGGTTTAAGTCGGCCCTCTTCTCGGAGCATTTCTATTTGTTCGTTTGACGGAACCTCTACACCCATTTTTTCATACATTCTGTAAGGATTTGTATGGGTTTTATCTATACAAAATACGGTAACTTTTTTGCCTGATATATCTTCATTAAAAATAATAGTTTCCGTTTTTTCGGGTAAAGACTCACTAAAATCATCGTCAGAATATGAAACTAAAACCGAAAGATTATTATTTTCATCTTTGGTAGGAATAATAAAAAGGTTATCGTCTTCAAAAGCGCAAGCCAGAATATTTTTCTTTAATCTTGCTGCTAAAACAAATCCGTTATAAATTGGCTTTGCAATATTGTTCATTGTAAAGAAACCACGAAAACCTGTAAACTCCTCGGTCATTTCGTGCTGACCCGAAAGACAAAGCATAAACTTATCTACTATGTAGTCGGAATTTATAAATTTTGTGATAAGCTTTGCAAAGAATGCGGGAAAAACCTCATTTTCACGGAAAATAAGCTCGGGTACTTGGGTAATGTTTTTAAATCCGCCACCAACGGTACCCCATTCATCCATAACAATAGGCAAATGCTGATAACCGCATTTAGTAACAGCGTTTACAAGTCTTTGATGTTTATTAAAATGATTATCCACATTAAGGGCATTGACCCCAAGCTTGCTGGCATCATAAAATCCTAAACAGCCATAATTGTGATAAGATATAAAATCAATTTTAAGATTCTCGGCCTTAACATACTCTAACCAGGGAATTAAAAAGTCCTCAATATAGAGTGCCAATGCAGGTCCGCCTATTTTAAGCTTATCTGAAACACGAAGTGCTGCATTTGAAAACGCCTTATATAGCTTGCAATATTCGCATACACGTTCTGCGATAGCCTCGTGTGGAAGATAAGACATAAAAAAGTCCGGTATATCAGGCTCGTTAAAGCATTGAATTCTCCAATTGGATACACGTTCAATACCATATCTTTCCACAATATGTTTCAGATATTCATAGCACACTTCTTCCCACACTTTATAATCGGCAGGTGGTGATGTGTTGAACATTTTGCCCTTATAGCGTGTTTTATTGAAGGACACACTGGTTTTGTTTTTTGAGGATTTTGCTATACAATCGGGCATAGCGGCTACTGCTATAAGAATATCAAATCCCTTTTCACTAAGGTAATCTAGTCTTAAATCGTTTGCACGGAAATCGTAACAAAGCTTGCCGTTCATATCGATATATACAATATCTTCAAGCATTGCATAAATTCTAATTGCTTTGGCCGCCTTATCCTCTGCAATGCGGTCTAAAATTCTTTTACCCCAAGAATCCTCGATGGCATCGGTAGGATGGAAAAGACAATGATTCCAGAAATTTTCCTGTTTTTTTATTACCTTATCAGAAATTTTAATCATTATTTTTCTACTCCTTTTTCGGTTGCTTCAATAATGCCCTTTAAATATCCTATTGCAAAAAGTCGGCCTAAGGCATCATAGCCTGCAAGGGTGGATTTTTCGCCCAATAGAGTTGGAACGTGATCAACACGAATAGGCACATCCACGCCGTATTTAAAGTAAATTTTCATAAGCCCGGCCATATCAATATCGCCGTTATCGTGGAAGGTTTCACGAAAATGATTCGGCTCACCCTTTGTGTTACGAAAATGAACCAGATGAATCTTTTTAGCAAACTCTCGTATAGTATCCTCTAAATTTTCACCCATTATAAAAAAGTTTGCCTGACACATTGTAATGCCGAGACTATCGCTGGGGCATATATCATAAACGGCTTTTCTTATGTTGTTACGTGAAATCATAATTCGCTCTACATCGCCGAGTCTCGGCACGGGTGGGTCATCGAGATGAAGTGCAAGCTTAATGCCGTATTTTTCGGCTTCGGGGATTACCGCTTTAATAAAGTAAGTATAATTCTGCCAAAGCTCATCTGCGGTGATTCTTTTGCCGGTTGGCTTAAAATCGGACATTTTAAACCGGGTTACTGTAGCACCGCCACGCTCGGGATAATCTGAAGAGGTACGAAGCCAACCGATATGTGCCATCCAGTTAAAGCAGATGGTATCTATACCAAAATTACGCATAATTGGAAACATTTTTATAACCTTTTCTATGCACTCATCACGCTTTTCATCCCCTGCTTTAATGTGGTCGTGCAGAGCATTTGGCATTGGTTCAATAACCAAAGGAGTGATACCAAAATCGATAAAATTTTTATGAACTTTTTGCCAATGGGATTTTTCGGTTATATCAAATTTCTCATCCTCGGGCAGACGGATTACACCATGCTTTACGCCCGACTGCAGAGCGAAATCCCATGTAGCATCCTTTTCGCTTTTAAAATAATCGGCTAAAATCATTCTTTACACCCCACTTAAAGTCAAGAATCCGCCATCTACGGGAATTGTAACACCCGTAACAAAGCTTGAGAGATTTTCATCTAAAAGGTAACGAATGGTACCGCACATATCCTGAGCGCTGCCGAAATCACCCATTGGGGTGTGGTCTATTACGTCCTGTCCCCTTTTTGTAAGACCTTCTTCAACGGTGCCTAAAATCAGCTTGCTGCGTGGATTTAAAATAAATCCCGGTGCAACGGCATTTATTCTGATTTTACATTTTGCAAAATATGCCGCAAAGGCTTGAGTAAAGTTTGCTACTGCCGCCTTTGACATTGCATAAGCAAAGTTTCTTGTAAGGGGGCAATAGGTGTTCATTGATGCAAAATTCACTATACTGCCGCCACCGGATTTCGTCATATATTTTGCAAAGGCTAAAAGAGGATAAACAGTACCCATTGTATTGAGCTTTATAACACCCTCGAAGGCATCCATATCAACATTATATATGCCGTTTACCTCATCATCTTCCAACTCTCGTGGGTCAAATTCGGTGATTTTAGGCTGTGCCTTGGCGTTATTGCCGCCTGCACCGTTAATTAAAAAATCACACTTACCAAAATCCTCTATAACCTTTTCTGCAAGCTCGTCTACTGAATTTTTATCTGTAACATCACAAGTATAGCAAGTACATTCGCCATTTAAAGAGGTTATCTCGTCTGCGATATTTTTAAGGTTTTCTGCATTTCGGTCAACAAGTGCAAGCTTTACACCAAGACTCGCTAGATCCTTTGCCACCTCAGAGCTGATTACACCTGCCGCACCTGTAATTACAGCTACTTTTCCGTTAAAATATTTTTCCATAATTATTACCTCTTTATTATTTTTGTTTTTGCATTTTTATAACAAATTTTTTCAATGATTTCTTTTTGTTGTTCAAAGGGAAGCTCCCACTCCTCTAGGGTATTCTGATTATCAAGCCAATTACAAAGAATGCGTCTGAAATAATCGTGCCTTACAAAGGAAAGAATACTTCGAGAGTCGGTTGTCATACCTATAAACTGCGATAAGACGCCAAATGACGAAATAGAGGCCAATGTGTTTTTAATACCCAAAGAATGGTCACACCACCACCAAGCAGGGCCAAGCTGAACCTTTGAGGATACATTATCCTCGGAAAAGGAGCCCTGAAGTATTGAAATGGGTGACTGATCGCTCATATTGAGAGGGAAAAGTATTGTATCGGGCAAACTGCCTTCGGCCTCTACCTCTCCTAAAAAATCAATGAGCTTTGAAAGCGGAAAATTATTTGAGGTTGCAGCATAGCCACCTGCAGGGCCTGCAATATCTCTAAGCCTTGTACTTGTTTCTCTTTTTGCGCCAATATGTAAAAGTAAAGTCCAGTTTCTTTTTGAATATTCGGTTGCCAAACGTTTTAGTATTTCAGTACCATTTTCATTTTTTTCAAAAAAATCAGAATCTAAAGAATGGTCTGCAAAATTACAACCGGCCGCTGAAAAATCATCTAAAACCACACAAATTGCTTGTAGGTAAGAGTCAGTATTAGTTATTTCTATTCCGGTTTTTGTTTTTAGCTCATATAAAAAATTATTATCGGGTGAGAGAAAATTATCTCCCCTGAGTGACGGCACTATATCCTTACCGTTAAAGGGGGTTAAATCATCTAACAGGGTAGCAACCGGCGATTGATACTCAATATTGAATTGTTTTAAAATATTGACCGCTGAAAACTCGGAAGAGCAAAGTTTTTCGTTAATTTGGCTCCATAAATATTCAGCGCTATCTGCTGTAGGTAAATTAGAAATTCCAAACACCTGTGCAAGCTCCATGCGTGACCAATCATAAACGGGATTTCCTGCAAGTAGTGGGAAAATACTGCAGAAATTAAAAAACTTTTCATATGGCGAAGCGCCGCCTGTGATATAAAATTCGGGTACTCCGCAAATACGCATAAGCCGGTGCTTGTATGGGTCAGGCCTTAACCAAAGCTCGTATATGTTTTCGTAGCTTTTATTGACCGCCAACTCCGATACCGATATATGATTATGAAAATCAATAATAGGCAACGAGGCGGCTGCTTCAAAATAAAGCCGCTTAGCATTTTGCGTTTTGAGCAAATAGTTTTTATCCATACTTTTCTCCTTTTGCATAATCATCATAATGGCTACTACTATAATTATTATAATCACAATTCAATCACAAAACAATGACATATACGATGTTTTTTAACACTATTTGCTCATTTTAGATTGACAAAATCAAAAATAAAGTTTAATATATAATTGGGTGATAAAATGAGAAAAGAATACTTTTTTAATGAGCCTGATTTTAAAGTGGAAAACATAAATATTTTAGAGGTGGCTCGTCCTTCTGGCTTCAAACATTTTTTTAAAAGTGGCCGCCCTAAGCACGGGTTTATATACGCTGTAAAAGGTGCGATTGAGTACACCTTTTACAGCGGTAAAAAAAGAAATATTACCGTAAAGGCGGGTGAAGTGGTTTTTATACCTAAGAGCTGCGTTTACAGTGGCATTTATTCAACCGAAGACACCAAGATTAAAATAGTACAGTTTGATATTTCAGATGGCAAACTACCGCAGTATTTATTAAATCCTACAGTAATTCAGTTGCCAAATATTGCCGAGCTTATAGAAAACTTTTTTAAAAATTTCGATTCACGCAAAGCGAGCTTTTATTATCCTCATTGTTTTTATAATATGATGTGGCAGATTGACGAAAACTACTTTTCATTACCGCAAAAATTCAAAAGGCTGCAACCTGCCCTTACCGAAATTACGGAATACTGGAACAAAAATGAAGCCGTTTTATACTACGCCGAACTTTGTGATATGAGCGAAGTAAGCTTTCGCAGATATTTTAAAGAATTTACAGGTAAATCACCCATAGAATACAGAAATGATATAAGACTTAACAATGCTAAAATACTACTTCAAAGCGGTCAATACACCATTACAGAAACCGCCGAGGCTTGTGGATTTTCAAATCTTTCATTTTTCACAAGACTTTTTAAAAAGAAATATGGTCACACCCCTAAAAAAGTGTAGCCGCATAAAAACTAATATTACATATAACGAAACCGCCTTTGGAGAAAATCCAAAGGCGGTGAAAATTTTTACATATTATATTTAACGGGAAATTGCATCGGCAATACGGTAAGAATCAACGTCGAAAGGCTTTTGCATTTGAAGTGCCTCATAAATATCGCGGTTAATAATTACACCCTTATCATAGCAAACAACGCGATTGCCGACACCTTCTGCAAGTAGGTCAACTGCGGCTTTGCTCATATAACTTGCCATAACGCGGTCGCGAACTGTAGGATTACCACCACGTTGAACGTGACCTAAAACGGTTGCACGTGATTCAACGCCTGTTGCGGCTTCAATCTCCTTAGCGATTTCTGAAACCTTTTTCTCAACACCTTCGGCAACAACTACAATAAAATGCTCTTTTCCGGTTTCGCGAGTAACGTTAATCTTCTTGATAATATTTTCAACATCGCAGGGAATTTCAGGAACCATAATAGCAATAGCACCGGCTGCAACACCTGTTTGAAGTGCAAGGTGACCTGCATGTCTACCCATAACCTCAACAACGCTACAACGCTCGTGAGATTGTGTGGTATCACGAAGCTTATCTACCATTTCTACTGCAGTATTCATTGCGGTATCAAAGCCGATTGCATATTCAGTAGAAGCAATATCGTTATCGATAGTTGCGGGAACACCAATACAAGGAACGCCTTTTAAAGAAAGGTCTCTGGCACCACGGAAAGAACCATCACCGCCGATAACAACAATACCCTCTATACCATGCTCTTTACACATTTTAACAGCTTTATCAACGCCCTCTTCAGTTTTGAATTCAGGGCAACGAGCTGTGTATAAAACGGTACCGCCACGATGAATTATTTCAGAAACGCTACGCTCGGTCATATCGGTAATTTCACCGTTTATAAGTCCTGCATATCCATGATGAATACCCTTAACGCTCATACCTAATGTAAGAGCATAACGAACTACTGCACGAACCGCAGCATTCATACCGGGAGCGTCTCCTCCACTTGTTAATACACCAATTGTTTTCATTTATATTACCTCCAATAGGTCAGATAGAATAAAACCATCTTTATTTTTTAACATCCAAATTATTTTAGCACATTTATTTTGATTATTCAACCGATTTTACGTTTTTTTCTCCCAAAAAATCGCATAATTTTTGCCATTTTTCGCTATTTTCCTTAAAATCTGCAAATTTTGATGCTTTTAAGCGTTTTTTTGTATCCTCGCAGTAGATAATAACCTCCGCACCACTACTGCCAAGGACTAAATTTATTTTACCCAAAATTTGCTCGTCAAAGGTGGGAATTCTTAAATAAAGTTTTGAAAACCCTCTTTTTTTACCTTCAATTATTTTTGCGGGTTCAAGGGTTTCACAAATTATTTCTGCAGGTCTGTCCTCACTCTCCGAAACACGACCTGTAATATGAACAATTTCCCCCGGATTTAAAATAGCTCTAGCCTTTAAATGGAGTTTTGGAAAAACCGTAACGCCAATAGTATCATATATATCTTCAACCGTTAAAAACGCCATTAGGTCGCCCTTTTTTGTTGATTTATTTTTAACATCATTTATTAAAACAACAAGGGAAACTTTTTCTGAATCCTTAATATGATGCTCCAATATCTGTTTTGTGGTTGTTGCACCAACAGCCTCAGCAAAACCTTTATAGGCATCAAGTGGATGAGCCGAAAGGTAGAGCCCTGTAGATTCCTTTTCAAAATTAAGAATTTCTTTTAAAGGCATCTCGGGAACATTTGGCATAATATGACTTATATCGGTACTTGCAGTATCAGTTTCAATATCATCAAAAAGAGACATCTGTCCTCCTGCAGTACGCTCTGCTTCCTGTTCGGCGGCATTTATCACTAAATCAAGCCCTTGGAGCATCTGACGTCGATTATAACCAAATCCATCCATAGCTCCACTTTTTATAAGTCCCTCCAAGGCGCGTCGATTAAAATCTCTACCCTGCATTCTAAGGCAAAAATCATACATCGATTCAAAAGGCTTTTCTTTTCTGAGTTCAATAATTCTTTTAATAAAGCCTGCACCCAGATTTTTTATTGCCAACATTCCAAAACGGATATTTTTGCCCGAAACGGTAAAATCAAGATTACTCTCATTAACGCTTGGAGGTAAAATTTTAATGCCAAGCCTTGCACATTCAGCACTATACTGAGTAACCTTACCACCAAAGGCGAGAACACTTGATAAAAGTGCCGCCATATATTCTCGTGTATAATGACATTTAAGATACGCCGTTTGATAAGCAACAACAGTATATGCCGCTGCGTGAGACTTGTTAAATGCATATGAGCTAAAAAGAGCAACGTCATCATAAATCTCTTCGGCTATATTCTCAGGTACGCCGCGTGCAACCGCTCCCTCGGCAATTATATTGCCATTTTCATCCTTTGCACCATAAATGAAGGTTTCTCTTTCTTTTTTCATCACGTCGTGTTTCTTTTTAGACATTGCACGACGTACAATATCCGCCCTACCGAGTGAATAACCCGCAAGACTTCTGAAAATCTGCATAACCTGTTCCTGGTACACAATACATCCATAAGTAATGTTTAAAATTGGCTTTAAAAGTTCAGTTTTATAGGTGATTTTATCAGGATTATGGCGATTATAAATGTAGGTTGGGATTGACTTTCTGGGTCCCGGTCTATAAAGGGATAAGATTGCAGTTAAATCCTCCAAATTCTCAGGCCCAAAAGAACGCAAAACGTTTTTCATACCCTCTGATTCAAACTGAAAAACGCCCTCAGTAAATCCATCTGCCATCATTTTTATTGTATCAACATCATCAAGGGGGATGCTTTCAATTTTAAAATCGGGATTGGCTTTTTGAATCATTTTCTCAGCATCAGAAATAACGGTAAGGTTTCTAAGCCCTAAAAAGTCCATTTTTAAAAGACCCAATTCTTCAAGTTCTGTCATTGTGAACTGGGTGACAATAGATTCATCATTTAAGGCGAGGGGCACATACTCGCTTACTACCCTATCTGCAATTACGACACCTGCCGCATGGGTGGACGCATGGCGGGGCATACCTTCAATTTTTTTAGACATTTTTATAAGGGTGCGAGTTTCTTCGTCCATATCATAAAGGGATTTTAAATCGGGCGAGAGTTCAATAGCCTTTTCAATAGTAATACCAAGCTCATTTGGAATTAACTTAGCAACTCTATCCACCGAATTATAGGGCATACCCATAACTCTACCAACATCACGTACAGCCGCCCTTGCCGCCATTGTACCGAATGTTACAATTTGAGCAACGTGATCGGCTCCGTATTTTGAGATAACGTAATCTATTACCTCACCGCGGCGGACGTAACAAAAATCTACGTCAAAATCGGGCATAGATACACGTTCGGGATTTAAAAAGCGTTCAAAAAGGAGACCGTATTTAATGGGGTCTATTCCCGTTATACCTATACAATACGCAACCAAGCTACCCGCACCCGAACCTCTGCCGGGGCCTACGGGAATGCCTTTTTTCTTTGCAAAGGCAACGTAATCCTGAACTATTAAAAAGTAATCCACAAACCCCATTTTATCGATTACCGAAAGCTCGTATTCAAGGCGATTTATAACCTCTTTTTCAGGATTATCACCGTAATATTTCAAAAGACCTTCATAACTCATTTTACGAAGATGTTCCAAATGATTTTCACTGCCGATATCAAAAACGGGAAGTTTTAATTTATGAAACTCAAAATCCACATTACATCTTTCGGCAATTTTAAGGGTATTTGAAATCGCTTCAGGGGTATCGGGGAAAAGAGCAGACATCTGCTCACCTGTTTTAAGATAAAATTCATCTGTTTCAAAGGACATTAAATCCTCGTCGCCCAACTTTTTGCCCGTACCGATAGCAAGCAAAACTTCTTGCATTTTACTATCTTGCTTTTCGATATAATGAACGTCGTTGGTGCA
This sequence comes from Acutalibacteraceae bacterium, assembly GCA_045534095.1. Taxonomy (GTDB): domain Bacteria; phylum Bacillota; class Clostridia; order Oscillospirales; family Acutalibacteraceae; genus UMGS1279. The sequence continues at coordinate 9,721 of JAZSJA010000024.1, forward strand.
AACAAGGGGTATACCCGTTTCAAAAGAAATTTTTTTAAGTCCGTTATTTACGGTAAGTTGTTCTTTAATGCCATGGTTTTGAAGTTCTAAGTAAAAATTATCTGTACCAAAGATCTCAGCAAATTCTAATGCCACCTCTTTGGCTTTTTTGTAGTTACCATAAAGAAGATAACTGGGAATCTCGCCCGCTATACAAGCCGAAAGACATATAAGCCCCTCGCTATGATTACGAAGCAGTTCTTTATCGATTCTGGGTCTTGTGTAAAAACCTTCGGTAAATCCTAAGGAAACCATTTTAATAAGATTTTGATAACCTTTTAAATTTTTACAAAGAAGAATTAAATGATGATAATTTCTGTCATCTGTTCTTTGTTTTTCAAATCTGCTTTTGGGAGCAACATAAACTTCACACCCTATTATAGGTTTTATCCCTGCCGCTTTTGCTTTTTTATAAAAATCCATAACACCATACATAACGCCGTGGTCTGTTATGGCAACAGAGGATTGACCTGCCGTTTTAACGGCATCAAAAAGACGGTCTATCCTTGAAGCACCATCTAACAAGCTGTATTCTGTATGAAGATGAAGATGTGCAAAATCCATTTGCTCTCACCCCTTTATTATTTCTTTTTAAAGATTGAGGAAAAAACATAAAATTAAAACTGTAAAATATCTCGCCAAATTAAGGAACAGTCTTGACCGTTCTGCTTAAAACTTGTGCTCACTTTTTGAAACGGTCAAGACCGTTCCCTACATTTGGTAAATCAAGATAAATACATTTTATCTATTGCTTTTTTATTATACTCTGATAAAATATATTTGTCAAATGCGAGCATTTTTATTCCTTTCTTAATTTTCAGGTTAGTTTCAAGACTATTCAGTATAAAAAATATGGCAATTTTAACATACATTTGTGTCCGTTTTAAACCTATTAAATAACCCCCTAATAATTTATAATTATTGTAGGATTTTACTTTAAAAGGTGAGAACTAAAAATTATTAGGAGATGATTTAATTTATGAACGGTTTAAATGTTTTGAAAAGAAAAGCAAAGAGTATCATTGTGGTTTTTCTTTGCGTATCAATGATTTTTGGAGAGGTGGTGTTGTTCCCAATGAGCTCTAAGGCAGAAACCATATCGCAAGGTGCACCTTTGTTAGATATATCGGTAGGCGAAGAAGTTATAATTGAAGATGGCGGAACTTCTATAAGACAGTTTCCATTCGTGCACGGCTTTGGTGACGATATAGTTGTATCCTTTAGTGAGTTTACAGATACTGCGTGGGGAATCCATGAAAAAAACGGTTTAAGAATCTCACATGATGGCGGTACTACCTGGCCAACATACATTGAGGATACCGACGTTTATTTTACCGGTGCAATAAAACTTGACTCCGAAACCTTATTTGGAGTTAATTATACATCATACTGGATTGATGAAAGACACGGAACGGTTGAGTATGCAACATCAACCGATAACGGCGAAACATGGGAAAAACATACCGGAACGGTAGAGTTCCCCCAAGATATGAAAACAACCAATACAGGCTGGGCATCCTTCCAATTCCACAGAGGAATGATGCAAATGCCCGATGGCTCAATTCAAGGTCTTATGTACGGTGCTTATGCAGGCGATTCCGACTACCGCGTGATATGGGTTAAATCTACCGACGGTGGAGAGAATTGGAGCGTTGTTTCAACCGTTGCAGTCCCCACAGGCACAGGCCCTTCAGTTTATTGCGAGCCAACCGTTGCAAGGTGTTCAGACGACTCATTGCTTTGTGTAATGAGAATTGGAAATGCACCTCTTTACCAGTGCCGCTCTACCGATAACGGTCTTACATGGAGCAAGCCCGAACAAATCCCCGGCGTTACTGATACTGATGCATATAGCGTAGATGCTAATTTATATATGATGTCTAACGGCGTATTGGTATTAAGCTACGGCAGACCGCATTGCAAAATGTTATTTTCAGCAGACGGAACAGGTAAAGATTGGAAAAATTTTACACTTACATATACAGAAACCACAAGCGGATATACAGGAGTGTGCGAAGTAGCCCCCGGCAAATTACTCTTGGTTGGCGATAAAGGTGCCGATTGGCAGAATCCCGAAAATTTTGCAATTTGGGGCAAATACATTGACGTAAGGAAAACAAGCGTAGCCCTTGAAAGCGACGTTGATGCAGGTTATGTTGATATTAACGGCAATACCTATACCGCCGTTCCTTATGACGGCAACGAGTTTTTGGGCTGGTATAATCAGGAAGGCGAATTGGTATCAACCAACCTTACCGAAACCTTTGAAGACGGTAATGGCGTTTTTACCGCCAAATTTAAAAATAACAGTATATTTGAAAGTCCCGGATTTGAATATTCCGAGCTTGGCGCCGTTTATACCAATGACCCTGCAAATGCGGTTTATCCAAATTGGTATGCTTCTGCCGATTGGGCAAAGGTGGATATCGTCACAAGCAAGGCATATAACAGCTCCAGGTCAATGAAATTTTTTACCCGTTACCGAACCGATACCTACACAGATATTACGGGACTACGCCCCAATACAAATTATACCGTTTCTTACCACTGGATGATGCCTGGCGGATATGCCGATGATAGTGCAAACTGTTTTTACGGTATGATAGCCAGTAGTACACAGTACGGTACAACGGGCGAAGCCTATAAAAATAATATTGGTAATAATTACGGCTCATACTATCCCGAGGCAGGCGTATGGAACAAGGCTACTTTCAGCTTCAATACAGGTGATTTAACTACGGTAAGGCTTTTCTTGGAATATTCAGCCGGAGCCGCTTTTCCCGACCTTTATATAGATAACTTTACGGTTGCTAAAGAACCACAGTCCTTGTCAGTCAGCGTAGAAAGCGGTACCGATGCAGGCTATATTACAAATGAAGGTAATACCTATACCGCCGTTCCTTATGACGGCAATAAATTCCTTGGCTGGTACAGCGATGATGCCCTTGTTTCAAAATCGCTTACCGAAACATTTTCATCTACCGACGGCGCAATTATTGCTAAATTTAAAAATAACAGTGTAATTGAAAGTCCTGGCTTTGAACTTTCTGAACTTGGCGATACAGTTTATCACGAGCATTCAACAGTTAATTCAGGTTGGCATATCGGTGCTGATTGGGGCAGTGCAAAAATAGTGAACAGCGTGGCTCACAGCGGCTCAAAATCCTTGGATTTATTCTCACGTTTCCAGCAGGATGTTTATACAAATATAAGCGGACTGAAGCCACATACAACCTATACAGTTTCTTATTATTGGATGATGCCCGAAGCATATACAACAGCAAATAACAACTGTTATTCCGGTATGATAGCCAGCAGTACAGAGTGCGATGCAATAGGTGCCGCTTATCAAAACACTATCGGAAATTCCTATGGTGCATATTATCCCGAGGCAGGTATGTGGCATAAAGATACCTTTGAGTTTAATACCGGTGATTTAACAACAGTACGACTATTTGTAGAATATACAAGCGCAAATGCTCATCTTTACATAGATGATTTTACCATATTCAAAAATCCCGAGCCATTATCTGTCGGCATAGAAAGTGGCACAGATGCAGGCTACATTACCAATAACGGTGATATTTATACCGCTGTTCCTTATGACGGCAATACATTCCTTGGTTGGTATGATGCCGAAGGTGAAATAATATCAACCGAGCTTACTGAGAATTTTGCATATACCGACGGTGCAGTTACCGCAAAATTCCAAAACAAAAGTATATTTGAAAGTCCCGGTTTTGAACTTTCTGAGCTTGGAAATGTTCGTTATTCCGAACATTCAGCAGTTAATGAGGGTTGGCATATTTCCGCCGATTGGAGCAGTGCAAACATCATTGACAGTCTAGCTCACAGCGGCTCAAAATCCTTGGATTTATTCTCACGTTTCCAGCAGGATGTTTATACAAATATAAGCGGACTAAAGCCACATACAACCTATACAGTTTCTTATTATTGGATGATGCCCGAAGCATATTCTGCTACAAATTTGAATAGTCATTACGGTATGGTGGTTGCCTCTACCGAGTACGATACAATAGGTGCCGCTTATCAAAACAATATTGGAAGCAATTACGGAGATTATCGTCCCGAGGTTGGCGGCACTTGGTATAAGGATACCTTTGAGTTTAATACCGGTGATTTAACAACAGTAAGACTATTTGTGGAGTATGCAAGCACAAATTCTCATATTTACATAGATGAGTTTACAGTATTTGAATCTGAAAGCAGTTTAATAACAGGCAAAACCCTTGTAGAGGGCAGGGCGATTACTCAAAGTGTTGTTACCGTTTCGGGAAATGCCGCCACTTTAGACTACACTGCTTCTGGACTTGAATTCACCCTTAACTGTGAAGGTGCCGTAAAAGCAAACTTTAACACCGAAATTTATAACACAAACTGGGATTTAAGACTTGCCCTTTACATTGACGGTGTGCGTCAGAATGATATAGTTCTTAACCAAGCCACTACCGAAGTTGTTCTTGCAACGGGACTTGAAAAAGGAAAGCATACCTTTAAAATTGAAAGAATGACCGAATCTCAAATTGGAAAAATTCATCTTAATTACATACGCACTTACGGTGATATTAAAAATCCACCCTCCGAAAAGGATTTATTCATTGATTTCTATGGTGACAATATCACCGCGGGTTGGGGTACAACCGCTTACTCGGGCAGTCCGACTAATGTATATCAATATATGGATGGTACTATTACCTATGCCGCACTTACCGCCGATAAGCTGGGTGCTAACTTTAATGCATTCGGTTATTCGGGTTGGGGTGTAGCGGTCAGCGGTGAAGCAGATGGTACCGGCACAAACAATATGGCCACCATTTATCCCGAAATACCTAAAAACTTAAATGCCGATTATGTTGTAATCAACCTTGGCACAAATGATGCAAGTAAATATGTTTCCGCAGGTTTAACCGAACAGCAGGTTAAGGATGCCTATGTTGCATACGCAAAAACTATACGCGCAGATTACGGCGCAGATACCCCTATTATTTTCGTATACGGTATGATGACCGATGCCGCTAATGAATTCATCTCTTACACAGTCGATACCTTAAAAGCAGAGGGCGATGATGAAATCTATTCCGTTAAATTACCTAAAGGTACAAACGGTGGCGATGGTCACCCTAATGCCGCCGAGCACGCTGCAGCTTCATCTGTTCTTGCCGCCTTTATTGAAGACATTTCCGTTACCCTTGCAGGTGATATTAACGATGATGATCTAACCAACCTTAAAGACCTTGTAACCCTTGCACAGAGTGTTGCAGGCTGGAAGGATATAACCGTTAACGAAAAGGTTGTTGATGTAAATAATGATGGTAATGTTGACCTTTCTGATGTTACTGTTCTTGCAAAATATCTTGCAGGTTGGAAGGATATTGCAATAAATGGTACAATTTATAACAACTATGTTCCTGTAACCCACACATTAAAGGAAATTGAGTCCAACCTTAAGTTAAACAGTCGCGCCGCATTTGACGGTGATGTGCTTAGAATGGAATGGAGTAACTCCGGATTTACCGTAAAAGGTCAGTTTGAGGGTGATTTTGTTCTTAATGATGTTGTAACCACAAATGAAGTTTTACTTTATGCCGTTTTGGATGATGACTATGATAACCCTGTTCAGGCAAGAACTACGGGCGGTGATGTTACCGTTTTAAAGGATATCAATGCAGGTCTGCACACCATTCAGATTCTTAAAGCTACCGAAGCATCTTCGACACAAATGACAGTAGGTGGAATCACCTATAACGGCGCTATTTTTAACACTCCCGCCGAAAAGGAGCTTAAAATTCAGGTTATAGGAGACTCCATTACCAGTGCAAGCGGTCTTTACACTACAGACGTAGAGCCCGATGCCCTTCTTAGAAATGATATTACCAAAGGCTATGCCTATAAGGTTGCAAAGCACTATGGCGCTGAGCTTTCAGTGGTTTCTGTTTCGGGAGGTACGGTTTGCACAAATACCCCCTCTATGCAGGATTACTACCAGCAAGCCTTCTTCTCCAAGGATAATGCTTACGATTTCAGTACAGAAACCAAGCCCGACCTTGTTATAGTTGCTCTTGGCACCAATGATACCCCCACCTATAACACTGATAATGTTCCTAATGATAATGTAGGTGTGCTTAAACAGGGTATTAAGGATATGCTTACCTTGGTACGACAGAAGAATCCCAATGCAAAAATTCTTTGGGCATACGGTATGATGGCTACCAACATTTCCTCTGTTTATAAAGAAGCTGTTGAGGAATGGAACGCAACCGATGGAAATGCCTATTATACAATGATAAATCGTAACGATTGTAACGGCGACGGTGGGCACCCTACCCCCAACGGACACACCCTCAACACTGAAGAATATATTACCTTTATTGATAATAATATCTGGGTAGATTGATCTATCATACTTTTATATGCATAAAAAACTCGTTCCGCAGCTTAATGCCTCGGAACGAGTTTTGAATTATAGCTTAAAAATTTCTTTTTGCATAGTTTTTGGGTGTCATACCAATATAATTTTTAAATATTTTATTAAAATAACGATAATCAGTAAAACCGACTAAATTAACAATATCCGTTACTTTATAATCGGTTGTTTTCAGAAAAAGGCAGGCTTTCTCAATACGAATTTTTTGTAAATATTCAAAAACGCTAAGTCCGGTTGCCTCTTTAAAAACCCTTGATAAATGTCTGGCGCTTATATGATGATAATTAGAAAGGGTGTTTAATCTTATATTCTCTCGGTAGTGAATACCTAAATAATCAATCACATTTTTAACTAAAGAAAAATGATAATTGTTAATCTGGGAAACAGATTTAACAGATTTAGAATAGCATCTTGAAAATTCAGTTAACATAATACATAAATACATTTTTATTAGATCTATATTATTTGGCTTTTGATTATTCAGTTCCTCAGCCATTTTATTGAATAAATATTGTACATGCCCTAATTCATCCGAGCTTAAATCAAATGAATACTTATTGTTCGCAGAATAATAAAACTCGAATGAAAGCATACTTATAATATCGTTTAAAAGCGAAGGCTCATTTACCATATCATATAGATATTCAGGATATAGTCCTATAAATAAAATAGATAGATTTTGCGAATTATTATCATCACACGGATAAAAGCAGTGAATACTCTCGGTATTTATTATATAAACTTCACCTTTTTTAACATTATAACTTGTATTGTTAATTTTGTGTATTCCAACACCGCTTGTTATAATTGCTATTTCAATATAACTATGGTTATGCACGTATTTAGGCCATAAGTCATAATGATAATCACACAGAGATAAATGTATAGGAGAGCCCGAATCAAAGCATCTGATTTTTTTACTTTCTTCCATAATAACCTCACATTTTTCTACAAATTCTTTGCTATTGTAACAAGTCGGTTTAATCTGTGATTAAGGCCTGATTTTGTGATAGTATTTTCTGAAAGCTCCACAAGCTCTTTAAGAGATGCTTCGGGATTTTTTTGTCTGAGCTCTGCAGCAAACTTGAGTTCTGCTGAAAGTTTTTCAAATTCACCTTTTTGTTTTATTTTTTCAATCGCCTGATTTTGCGTAAAAGCCGCGTTAACGGTTTTTGAAATATTGGCAACCTCACAGTTACTAAGCCGGTTATAATGATTTCTCATATCCTTATAAACCTTAATGCCTGCGAGCTCCAAAGTGTGATTGGTTGCTTGGATTGTAGTGAGCAAATCCTCTATATGCTCACTTTCTTTAAAATATACGATGTGAGTTTTACCTCTTGAACTGACCTTGGGTTTTAATCCCATTTCGCAAAGCAGTTCATAAAATTCGTTAGTGAGAATTGCATTTTTTATTGGAAATTCAGCGTGATACTCCTTATTAGGATCGCTAACTATTCCGCAAGCCAAAAAAGCCCCTCTTAAAAATGAGACTTTACAGCAATCATCCTCTATATTTTGATGTTTTATGACATCATCACCAAGTTCAAACCCAAAATAACCTAAGGAATTTAAAATCTCAGTGCATTTTTGCTCATCCTCAATAGATACGGTGAAATAATCACGCACCGAACCACCACCTGAAATATGCGGTTGTACCGAATAACATGTGGAAAGTAAATAACTCAACCTTTCAACAACCTCTTCACTTTCGGTTGAAAGGGATATAAGTTTTTCAGAAAACGCCCTACCAAACAGTAAAATACCGTAACATTCGGAAATTTTACAGCAGGTGGGCGTTTCAAGTTTTGTTAGTTCACTTTTTATGTCAGAGGTGAATGACAAAATGTCGCCCCCTTTTATATTTATCTTTTTATCTTCTATCTTTTTCAATATCGCGATGATTTATGCTTACACGATATCCAAGTGATTTAAGTTTTTTATAAATCAGTTCAGCAAATGTAACAGAACGATGTTTACCACCTGTACAGCCAACAGCAATTACCAATTGACTTTTGCCCTCATCCCTATAAAGTGGCACGCTATATTCAATCAAATTTAAAATTCGGTCTGCAAATTCTTTAGATGCATCAAAACTCATAACGTACTCAGATACGGGAGCATCAAGCCCGGTAAGGTTTCTAAGTTCATTTATATAAAAAGGATTGGGAAGGCATCTTACGTCGAAAACAAGGTTGGCATCGGTAGCGGGACCATATTTAAAACCGAAAGAAACACAAGAGATATTTAGTGCACTTACGCCCTCTCCCAAAAACAAACTTGAAAGTTGTTTTTTTAGCTGACCACTTTTAAGATTTGTTGTATCAATAACAAAATTTGACATTCCGCGAACCGTTTGCAACATTTCACGTTCTTTTGTCACCGCTTGTGCTATGGTTAAATTATATTCATCACAAAGGGGATGTTTACGCCTTGTTTCGCTATAACGGCGCACTAACTCTGTATTGGATGCATCTAAAAAAACGATTTTATAAAAAATATTATCATCCGAAAGTTTTTTGAAAACATCTTCTATATTTTTAAATGCCTCACCGCTACGAATATCGGTAACTATTGCGATTTTTGAAAGGTTGAGTTCACCTTTTTTTGCCAAATCAACAAAAGAGAAAATAAGCATAGGCGGAATATTATCTATACAATAAAAACCTAAATCTTCCATTGCACTTGCGGCGTTAGACTTACCCGCACCGGACATACCTGTTAAAAACACAAACTCCACTTTTGCTTCACTCCCTTTTGGAAATTTTGAAATTAAAATATCTATTATCTGCCTATAAACTCAACCTCGGGCTCAAGTTTTATGCTTGTTTCTAAAAACACCTTTTCGCTAACTGCTTCAATAACACGTTTTACGTCTGATGCAGTTGCATCGCCCTTGTTTATTACAAAACCACCATGCTTTTCGCTTACCTGTGCTCCACCAATAGAAAAACCTTTAAGACCGCACATTTCAATAAGTGTGCCTGCAAAATTACCTTGAGGACGCTTAAACGTACTACCAGCACTTGGAAATTCTAATGGTTGTTTGGACTTTCTACGTTGCATCAATTCATCCATACGACTGCGAATAGCCTCAGTATCTCCCGGCATAAGTTGAAACTTAGCCGATGTTATAACTCTATTTTTCTTTTCTTTAAAAATACTTGTACGATAACCAAGCTTCATTTTATCCAAAGAAAGAATTTCAATTTTACCATCGGAGGTAATGCACCTACACTCGGTTATAACGTTTGCGATCTCAGAATCGTAAGCACCTGCGTTCATATAAACAGCACCGCCTACCAGACCGGGGATACCCCAGGCAAACTCTAAGCCTGTAAGAGCATTTTCAAGGGCATAACTACAAAGAAGTGATAAACGAAGTCCGCTTCCACAAACTATTTCATTAGTGCCACCTACTGAAAAATCAGCAAATCCACCCGCTATATGAATTACTGCTCCCTCAACACCTAAATCGGAAACAAGGAGATTACTTCCATTACCTAAAACGTAAAAGGGTATTTCTCTCTCATTACAAAAGGTTATTAACTTTGATAAGGCAGTTTCATTTGCGGGTTGAATGAACAAATCAGCAGGACCGCCTATTTTAAAGGTTGTATGAGCCGACATAGGCTCATTTTCCTTATAAACTATTTCTTCATTTTGTAAAAATTCTTTAAGCAGACTGTAATCCAAAAACAACACTCCAAACTAAAGTTACAGTTTTATGATGCATCAACTGCAATATTTAGCACATTTTTAAGATATAACTATCTGTAAAGTCTATGAATATATGCAGCACCTATAATACCTGCATCGTTGCCAAGCTCAGCAATTTTAACTAATGTTTGTTTTGCAACATTCTTTGAGAAACGATCTGTTGCAACCTTTCCAACTATAGGTTGTAATAATGTGTCGCCTTCCTTAGAAATACCGCCGCCAATACAAAGAACCTCAGGCTGGAAGATATTTACCATATTGGTAACACCACAAGCAACGTAATCCTCATAGTCGTTTACAACCTCAATAGCTGTTTTATCACCTGCACGCATACCATCATAAGATGTGCGACCGCTTACGTTGTTAATATCACCGCCGCAAAGCTCCCACATTTTAGAGTCGGGATTTGCCTGCATTGCTTTTTTAGTTAATTTTATAAGACCTGTTGCAGAAGCATAAGCCTCCCAACAACCTTTTCTACCACATGTACAAGGTTCGCCGTTATGAACAATAACTGTATGACCAAGTTCGCCACCTGCAAGGTTGGAACCGGAAAAAAGTTTGCCGCCGATAATAATACCGCCACCAACACCGGTACCAAGAGTAATTGCAACCATATCTTTGGTGCCTTTACCCGCACCGGCTAAAAACTCACCATATGCAGCCGCATTAGCATCATTTTCAAGAAATACATCCCTACCCAAGCGTTCTTTGAGCATCTCACCCATAGAAACATTTTCAAAACGAAGATTGTTTGAAATTGCTATAACGCCATTGAAGGGATCTATGCTACCCGGAGCACCTATACCAATGGTATCAATTTCATCCATAGTAATTCCTGCGTCTTCTATAGCCATTTTAGCGGCAGTTGCCATATCATCACAAATTTCCTCTGCGGGACGGGGACAATTTGTTTTCATTTTACCGCGACCGATAATTTTAAAATTCTCATCAACAACGCCTACCGCAATGTTTGTTCCACCTAAATCAATTCCTAAATGATACATTTTTTACTCTCCTAATATATAAGTTATAATATTTAAAAAATTATTTATAAACGTCAACGTTCTCGGCGGAATCATCATCCGCGTCATCTACCATTCCGAGTTTTTTGAGCAAATCATGTGCAGCATTATAACCCATTTTCTTTTGTCGGTTATTCATTGCCGCAACCTCTATAATAACTGCCAAATTTCTACCCGGTTTTACAGGAATGGTGAGAGAAGGGATGTTTATTCCCAAAATCTCAGTTGTTTCATCATCAAGACCCATTCTATCATAAACCTTCTCGGCATTCCAAGGCTCTAGTTTAATAATCATATCAATTTTTTCGGTAAGCTTTACAGCACCGGCACCGAATATACGGTTTGCATTGACAATACCAATTCCTCTTAGCTCAATAAAATGGCGTATATTTTCAGGCGATGATCCTACAAGTGATTTTGAGGAAACCCGTCTGAGTTCTACCGCATCATCGGCAATAAGTCGGTGACCACGTTTTACAAGCTCTATAGCCGTTTCGCTTTTACCTACTCCACTTTCGCCAAGAAGCAAAACACCCTCGCCGTATACCTCAACCAAAACACCATGACGAGTTATGCGTGGCGCTAGTTGAACGTTTAGAAATGCTATAAGTGACGAAAGAAAGCTTGAGGTTGAATCCCCTGTTCTAAGTAATGGAACAGAATATTTTTCGGCACTGTCACGCATTTTTTGAGGAACTTCCAAACCGCGTGAGATTATTACCATTGGAGGAGTTCTTGAAAAAAATGCCTCTAAACAAATTTCAAGCTGTTCCTCATTTAGTTCTCTCAAATAGCTTTCTTCACTTTTACCGAGTATTTGAACTCGTTCACTATCGAAAAACTCATAATATCCTGCAAGCTGTAATCCCGGACGGTTTACCTCCGCGTTGCAAACAAGTATTTGATCAGGATCACTTGGAAGATACAATGTTTCAAGCGAAAACTCCTTGATTATTTTCGCAAGAGAAACTGAAAACTCCGTCTTCACGATATCCCTCCTAATTTATATGATTATACAAATACATTATACACTAAAAAAACCTCGGTGAAAAGTCTTTTTTTATAAATCTTTAATATTTTAAAGATATTTACCACTATATACAAATCAATGAGTCAAAAAAAGCAAGCACTAAATATTATTTACATTAAATTAATCATTTATTTTCTTGAAAATATCCCATATTGATGTTATACTACTATATATAACTTAAAAAAAGGATTAGTGAAATCGATGAAAGACAAAAAACCAAAATCTACAAAAGCTATTTTGCTTGCACTCCTTAGGAAAAAGCAATCTAAGGGTTTACCCCCTTATATAACTACGAAAAGCACCTCTTACAGAATTTTTCGTTGGAGTTTTTTCGTTTTAGTTTTAGTTTGCACATTTATAAATCTTTTTTACATATTAGGTAAATCAGGTACTCTTAATGCAAATTTAGCTAATATGGGCGAGGCTCAGTTACATCAAACTCCCGAAATAGCACATATTCAAGCTTCCATTACCATAATGACCATAGCTACAATAGGAATTGTTTTATCCGAGATTTTCATTTGGTTCAAACTTCCTCTTTTACAGTTAATCAGTTGCTTTGCATCCAGCATTACTATTGTTTTAAGAATGTCCACCGAGATATACGACCCCACTTCAAATACCCTTTTTGAAAATCACGTAATACCCCTCGCTGCTCTTTGCTTTTGTTGCTTAATTACATCTGTACTTCATCTTCGCCAATTATACAAAGATAAACAAGGTTGCAACGAAATCAGCGAGATTATTTACAAAAAGTATGGTGCCATTGCAAAAGATATTTCCCCTGACGAATGGGATAAGGTGCTAGAGGAATATGATCCTACTAAATCAAACTCCAAAAAGCGTTCGGTTAAAGATAGAATTAAAAAACAAAAAAAAGAAAACAATAAAACCGAAGATACCAAAAATTAAGAAGGTGCAAAAATGCCGCTTGACGGTTCATTCATTGCCTGCTTGAGATATGAACTTGAGGCGGCAATTGGTTGTCATATAGACAAAATTCACATCCCCGCCAAAAACGAATTTGTTTTTTCTTTAAGGGGTAAAAGCTTTAACAAAAAGATGTTTGTTTCCATATCTCCCGCTTGCCCTCGTGTTAGTTTTACAAACACTGTTTTTGAAAACCCAGAAAACCCACCTATGTTTTGTATGCTACTCAGAAAACATTTAGCATCAGGCCGAATTTTAAGCGTTGAGGGCATTGGTGCCGAACGACTTGTAATTTTTAAAATACAGTCCACCAACGAAATGGGCGATAGAGTTACAAACTCCCTTATCTTAGAATTTTTAGGTCAAAAAACCAATTTAATTTTGGTTGATGAATCGGGAAGGATTTTAGATGCCGCAAGACGAAGCGATATTGAATCCGGTGCCCGACTTATTCAGCCCGGTGCTTTATACGCTCCCCCCGAAAACAGTGACAGAACAGACCTGCTCTCCGGTGATTTAGAACTTGCCACAGAAAAGATATTAAGCATTGGCGAAGCCAAGCTTTGTGATTCTATACTTAAAAATATCGCAGGTGTTTCACCTCTTATTTGCAGAGAAATCGCTTATATTTTAACGGGAGATATCGACGCACTCGCTTTGACAGTAAACAAAACAAGCTTGCTCGCTGCCCTAAACGACCTAAGGGGAAAAATTACCTCAGGCGGAAAACCTGTAGTTTTATATTCCAAATCAGGGCAACCTAAGGATTATAGCTTTACAGATATTAAACAGTATGAAAATCTTTACTCTATAAAATCTGCCGAGTCGTTCTCCTCTCTTTTAGAAGAATTTTACGGAGAGCGTGACCGACTAAATAGATTAGAGCACAATAAATCCGATTTAGTAAAAAGAATTAAAAATTTAATCGCTCGAAATGAACGGAAATTAGAGTTAAGACGTCATGAACTTTCAAAATCTACTGACCGTGAGCATCTTAGGATTTTTGGTGAACTTATTAAGGCTAATATTTACCGAATACCTAAAGGCGCTACCAAGGTAGCCGTTGAAAATTATTACGACCCCGATTGTAAACAAATAGAAATTCCTCTTAACTCTGCAATAAGCCCAGCCAATAACGCCGCAAAATATTTTAAAGAATATAAAAAGGCCTGCACTGCCGAACAGACCCTTGGAGAACTTATAAAAGAATGTGAAAACGAACTTTTATATTTGGAATCGGTTTTATTTGAATTACAATCTGCCGACTCTACTGCCGAACTTTTAGAAATTAGAGCCGAGCTTATTGAAATGAGCTATATTTCCCGTAATTCAGGCAATCGCAAAGCGAAAATAACTGCATCTCCTTATGAATTTTCTAAAAATGGCTTTAAAATTTTGGTTGGTAGAAATAACCTACAAAACGATAAACTCACCACAAAAATCGCTAGCAAAAACGATTTATGGTTCCACACAAAAAACATACATGGTTCACACGTTATTTTAGTTACAGAAGGTAGAGAACCCGATGATGACACCCTACTTTATGCCGCCAACCTTGCGGCACGTTTTTCAAAAGCGGGTTCGTCTAATCAGGTACCTGTGGACTATACCCCTGTTAAATTTGTAAAAAAACCAAATGGTGCTAAACCCGGAATGGTAATTTACCAAACCAATAAAACAATATTTGCAACTCCCGGAGAACTTGAATTATGAGTATAGGTATTTCAACCGCTAGTTTTTATCCCCTCGAAACCGAAGAAGCCATAAGGCTAATTAGCCAAAAACAAACGCCCTGTGCTGAAATTTTCTTTAATAGTGCCCGTGAATTAAAAGAATCCTTTAGTGATTATATTTTAGATATTATTCATGGTACGCCACTTAAAATCACAGCACTACACCCCATGTTATCCTTTGCAGAACCTTATATGATTTTTTCAGAATATATGCGTCGATTTGATGAAAGTTGCGAAAATTTCAAGCGTTATTTTGAAATTGCTGCAGAACTCGGAGCCAAATTCATAAGCCTTCACGGTGACCGCCCTACCGGCAAGCTACCGGTGGAAGAATACTGCGAAAGGTTTAGAATTATTGCCGATATAGGCAAATCTTTTGGTATTACCCTTTGTCAAGAAAACGTAAATGGATACCGAAGTGCCGACCCTGAATTTTTGGCCGATATGGTTAGGCTTTTAGGCGATGATGCAAACTTCACTTTAGATATTAAGCAATGCATCAGAGCGGGCTACACAGTACCCGAAATTATGTCGGCTATGGATTACAGAATACGTCACGTTCACATAAGTGACCACTCCCCCGCTGCTGATTGTCTTTTACCAACTAAAGGTAATTTTAATTTCAAAGCACTTATGGAAGATCTTAAAAATCACGGATATAACGGCGATTATATGATAGAGGTTTACCAAAGCGCTTATAAGGATTATGATGAAATTTTTGATTCCTATAATGCTTTGATTAACTCATTGAAATAAAAAGAATAAAACAAAGGTGCTAAGGAGCGTTTAATCTCTCCTCAGCACCTTTGTTTTTTATAATAGATAAATTATATCCTTTAATTTTAATCAAAGTTTCAAAAGATTTGTAACTATACCTTTTTCGGTTATATCTATAATTGCGTATCCCGGACCGTCGTCAGAGTTCCCTAAAGCACCGGGGCAAACCATATAAATCCCATCTCTGTATTCTTCCATTTGAATATGAGTATGACCGTATATAGCAAGCTTTACGCCCTCACGCTTAGCCGCTTCAAAAAGCCGCTCCCTATTGCTTTTAACACCATAAAGATGCCCGTGGGTTGCAAGGATTTTAATAGAATTTATATTAAAATATCCCGTTGATGGGAATTTGCTTAAAAAATCACAATTGCCCGAGATAATATGAAAGGTTTTACCCGGATAAAAAGTGGCTATTTCACTAGCATCATCCGCTCCGTCCCCTAAAAAGAAAACTGTATTTATGTGGGGATATTTTTCTAAAACTCGTTCAAAATTACTTTTTCTGCGGTGCATATCAGAGAGTACTAAAATCTGCATATTTCAAACTCCTTTTTAAAATTAGTATATAACAAAATTCGTGTTCATAGAATAAAATATAAGTGGAGAGTGATTTTATGAACTACAATCAAAACAATAACGCTACAAATAACGCCAAAGATTTTTTAAAAGAAAATGGTATAGATCCTAAAAAAATAAATAGCGAAAAGGCAAATGCGTTATTTAAAAATTTAAGTGCCGATGATCAAAAGAAAATTGAAAATCTTTTAAACGACAAAAAGGCTTTAGAGGATATACTGAAATCTGATAAAGCAAAGGCTATTATGAAACTGTTTGGAGCAAAATAATGGAAGATATTGGCGAAAAAATATCCGATTTACTCAACAGTCCCGACGGTTTAGAACGTCTTAAAACCCTTGCCGAGGGGTTGTTTTCAAGTACTCCGTCGGGCGACAATAAAAGTCTTCCGTCCGAAGAAACAAATGGCTTAACCTTACCAAATAACCTTTTGCAAAACGTGGAAAATATAGGCGGAATTATGCGGATAATAAATATCCTTGGCAAAGAACAAAAAGATAGCCGCATAGACCTTCTTAATGCACTAAAACCCCACCTAAGCAGCGAACGTGCAAAACGGGTTGATAAAGCTATTTCTATATTAAAAATTGCAACCTTGCTCCCTATTTTGCGTGAGGAAGGGCTTTTAGATTCATTAGGATTTTAAGGCGGTGATTTAATTGACTGATGGGGAAAGAAAAGAGTTTGAACGCCATAAAAAACTTGCCGAAGAACAACTTAACAATATGTATTATGGTTCAAACCGTAAAAACGCAAACGAAAAAATACCAATGCCATCATTTCTTTCACCGCCTAAAGAAATCAAAAGGAATGATGTCGAAAAAAAGAAAAACCTTTCAAACAATAATCACCCGAAAGCAGGTCACCAAAATAAAGAAAATTCTCCGCCTAAGCAAAAAAGTGGTCTAGGTAATAACATTTTAAATCTTTTAAATTTCAAAGGTCTTAAAATGGATAACGACCGCCTTATTATTCTTGCGGTATGCTTGCTTTTAAGTGGCGAAACGACGGACGAACTTTTAATGCTTGCACTAATTTACATTATGCTTTAACTAAACTATTTTATCTTTTTTTATTCTAACACATTTCCCTTTTAAAATACACCTTTATTTTGTAAATATTTTTGTGCTCTTTTAGTTGACTTTATCTTACAATAAGTTATATAATGTATAGGTAATTATATTTGAAAGGACAAAAATAATGCCCTATACACAAAATGAATTTGTAGCTTTAAGAAAGGCTATTATAAAAAAAGATTTCGGCAGAATGAACGATATGCAGCTTTCGGCAGTTGTGACTGCAAAAGGTCCACTTTTAGTGCTTGCTGGTGCAGGTAGCGGAAAAACAACCGTGCTTGTTAATCGTATCGCCTGCCTTGTTAAATACGGCGATGCTTGGAATACCGATTTTGTGCCACAAATATCCGAACAAGATTTTTTACAGGGAAAGGATTTTGTAGAGGGCAAAACAGACAAGATACCGGATGGCGCATTTAGTTATTATCCCGCCAATCCTTGGGATATTCTTGCCATAACCTTCACCAATAAAGCGGCGGGAGAACTCAAAACCAGAATCGCAGACAAGCTTGGCGACAAGGCTAACGACATTTGGGCGGGTACCTTTCACAGCATTTGTGCAAGAATTTTGCGTCGTTACGGTGATTTATTGGGTTATACGTCACATTTCACTATTTATGACACCGATGACCAAAAACGTGTAATTAAAGATATTTTAAAACAACTTAATATATCGGAAAAAGAACTACCAATAAAATTTGTTATGAATGAAATCAGCCACGCAAAGGATAGTCTTGTTTCGGCCGAAGAATACGCCGCTACTACAGGTAAAGGTTTATATCCCATGAAGCGTGCGGCGGGCGAAGTTT
Source organism: Acutalibacteraceae bacterium (assembly GCA_045534095.1). Classification (GTDB taxonomy): domain Bacteria; phylum Bacillota; class Clostridia; order Oscillospirales; family Acutalibacteraceae; genus UMGS1279. The sequence goes on from JAZSJA010000024.1 coordinate 27,884, forward strand.
ATAAACATTATCAGAAACGTTTAAAATCGGCAGACGCAATGGATTTTGATGATATCATAGCAAATACGGTGGAACTTTTTAAAAACAATCCCGACGTTTTGGAATACTACGCACACAAATTTAAATACATAATGGTAGACGAGTATCAAGACACCAACCACGCACAATATAAGCTTGTAAGTATGCTTGCGTCGGTTCACCAAAATATATGCGTTGTGGGTGACGATGACCAAAGCATCTACTCCTTCCGTGGTGCCACTATTGAAAATATTTTGAGTTTTGAGGATAATTTTCCAAACGCAAAAGTTATTCGTTTGGAACAAAACTATCGTTCAACCTCTACCATACTTGATGCTGCAAACGCAGTTATTGCAAATAACAAAGGTCGAAAGGGCAAACAACTTTGGACGGCAAATAAAGAGGATAGCAAAATTGACGTAAACACCCTTGGCACCGAACAAGATGAGGCTAAATTCATTGCCGACACCATACTTACAAAGGTTCAAAAGGGAGAAAAATTCAACCAAAGTGCAGTTCTTTACAGAATGAACGCCCTCTCAAGCACCATAGAAAACGTTCTTGTGCGTTCAGGCATTCCCTATCGTGTTGTAGGTGGACACCGCTTTTTTGACCGCAAAGAAATCAAGGATGTTGTGGCATACCTTAATGTTATTAACAACAAAAATGATACCGTAAGACTTAAAAGAATTATAAACGAGCCCAAAAGGGGAATAGGCGAAACCACCGTAAAAAATGCTGAAGAAGTCGCCTCACAACTTGGTATTTCTCTTTTTGAGGTTTTCGAAAATGCAAGCGACTACCCTATTCTATCTCGTGCTGCAAGCAAACTCATTCAGTTCACCAAAATGATAAACGAATTAAGCGACCTTGCAAATGAACTGCCTATTGATGAGTTGTTTGACGCAATGCTTAGTAAAAGTGGATATTTAGATGCCCTAAAAGCAGAGGGGGAAGAATCGGCCGACCGAGTAGACAACGTAAACGAGCTTCGTTCAGGCATAAAAAATTATCAAACCGAGTCTGAATCCCCATCTCTCTCCGAATATCTTGAAGAAGTTGCTCTTATAAGCGACATCGACAATTACGATCCCGATGAGGATTACGTTGTTCTTATGACCCTACACTCAGCAAAAGGTCTTGAATTTGACAACGTATTTCTTGTTGGTATGGAGGAAAACGTTTTTCCCGGCACTCAAACCATATATGGTGGAGACAAGGAAATGGAGGAAGAACGCCGATTAGCCTACGTTGGAATAACTCGTGCTAAGAAAAAACTCTACATAACCCACACCTACACAAGAATGCTTTTTGGTTCTACAAATCGCAATATGCCGTCTAGATTTTTAAAAGAAATTCCATCAAACCTTTGTCAAATGAATGGCGACGAAGTAACAGATCCTTGGGAAGCAAAATTAAAACAAGCAATAGCCGGTGGTTATCAATCGTCTTATCAATCGGGTGGATACAACCGAAATTACGGAAATTATGGTAATTACGCAAATAGCGGCAGTAATAGTTATTCCTATTCTGCACCTAAAACCGCCCAAACACCCAAATCAACCTATTCTGCATCCGCCAATAATTCTGAAAAGGTATCCTATAAAAAAGGTATGCGTGTGCGTCATAAAGTTTTTGGAGATGGTACGGTTTTAAAAACTACTCCCATGGGCGGCGATTGCCTTTTGGAAATTGCTTTTGACACTCGCGGAACAAAAAAACTTATGTCAAACTTCGTAAAAATGGAGATTTTATAATTTAAAAAGGAGTTGGCAACCAACTCCTTTTTATTCCACATATTCTACTGGAAAAGATATTTTGACATACTTTGCAAGGTTGCAGCAAAGCCCTCAGTTGCATAAACAAGAGCTGCTATATCTACCTCGTAAACCGCTCCCTTCTTTACTGCAGTTAAGTCTTTATAAATTCCACTACCAATAATAATATCGGTATATCCTGCAGGACAGAAAATAACCTCAGGATCGGCAGCTTTAATATCCCTAAAGCTCATTAAATAATCTGTATGGTTTTCTGCAATATTGTTAAAACCTGCCTTTGCCATTGCACCACCTGCAATAGTATCGCCGGTAGCCACAAAACCTTCTTCCACAAAAAGGGCAACCTTGGTTTTAACACCATCTAAGGCCTCAGCAATATCACTTATTATTCTTTCCGTTTCTCCTATATACGGATCGTACGCTTCCATATATTTTTCTTCGCCTAAAAATAGTTTTGAAAGTGCTTCATAATAAGGTGCAACCTCATCGTATTTCGTTGGAGTTTTTAGTAAAACTATTTTTATATTACGTGCAATAATATTTTCTTTTATAGTTTCTTCAAGCTCGCCCGGTGCAATAAGTACATCAGGAGTCAGTTCATAAATCTTTTCAAAATCCAAGTCATTCCAAGGCCCGATATCGGCAATTCCATCTATTTGGGTTTCGAAAAATTCGCTTGGTGCACCAACTAAATAACTCTTGTATCCCAAAGCACATATTGCAGAGGCCGCCTGCTCGCTAAGTGCAACAACCTTTTTAGGCGATTTTGTTATTTCTGCACCGCCAACAGTTACAGGGTAACCATTCTCCTCTTTAATCTGGTCTTTATTGCAACCAATAATGGAACAAAACAAAAGTGCAATAACCAAAGCAAACGATAAAATCTTAATAAATTTCAAAAAAATCCCTCATTTTCTTCATTTGTTTAATTTTACTTCATATTTTATAATATTTCAAGTGGTATAATATAAAAAATAATATTTTTAACAAGAGGTACTTTAAATGCCGGAAAATTATATAATAAAAACAAACGCAAAAACATCTTTACAAAACAAGTGGCCTAAAGCCCTTGGAATTGGCGCTGTTATTTTATCTGTATTTTGTCTATATATTATTTTAGCTAATCTTATATACATCCCTGCTACCGTGATGTTTGGCAAAGAAACAACCACCTATATTTTAATTGCATTTACAGTAGTATTATCTCAATTTTTCATTATGCCACTTTTATATGGCGTGCTTAGATGGTTTTGGTTCACGTCCGCCGATTTTGACGTTCCGATTAGCGAAATCTTTTGCTATTTTTCAAGCGTAAAAGAATATTTAAGAGCTTTTTCCCTTAGTTTTAGAATTTTTATGCGTAGCTCAGCAATTCTTTTTGTTTGTTTTTTACCTGCACTAATTATTGTAGCAATCAGCTCCCCCACCACCTATGAAATGCTCAATACCTCAATGCCATATTGGGCATCATCAGTATGGGCACTAGGCAACGCTCTCACAATTTTAGGTGTTTTCTTGTCATTTATTTTATTATTAAGATATTTTGCAGCACCTATCTTAATGATAAACGATCCTTCTATAACACCTCACGAAGCATTAGATTTATCTATGGTGATAACCAAAAATGCAAATGGAAAAACCCTTTCTTTCGTAGTTTCCTTTGCAGGTTGGATTTTATTATCACTTTTTTACATCCCTATAATTTTTACCTTACCATACTTTTTGGTATCATACGCTGTGTACTGTAGATTTTTAATAAATTATTATAACAGACGAATTGCAAGTGCAAATGAACAGCCTTTTGGCACAGTACTATAAGATTTTAACCATTTAAAAGCGAGCAGATTTTCTAAGGAAAATTTGCTCGCTTTTTTTATTTTAATCATTAACACACACAAAGTTCAACTACAAATACTGCAATGCAAGCGGCAATTGAAACTTTGAAAAGACTTTGTCCTAAAAAGGCCAAAACTACGGCAACTAAAAAGCCCACCATACCCGGCCATATGCTTGATATACCATCTAAATATAAAATATCCGGAAAGGTCATAACTGCAAGTGTAACAAAAGGAACGTAATATAAAAAGGATTTAATATAAACGTTGGTTATTTCTTTGCGAATTAAGGTAAGGGGGAGCATTCTTATTAAATAAGTGACGGCCGCCATAACCAATATATAAATAATTATTTCAAATCTCATACTTCTCTCCCCTTTTCATCCTTAGTTTCCTTGATGGGGAAAAGAATTGCGGCTACACCAGCAATAAGGAAGGTCAAAATAATAATTCGGAATCCTGAAGAAATATCTCTAAGAATATAAGCCTTAGAAAATATAAAGCTCATTGCCATAGAAATAACTACCAAGCCTGCAAGCACTTTATTTTTGCGTGAGGGAGGAATAATTATGGCGATAAACATTCCGTATATAGCAACACCTAACGCACCCAAAACTCTGGCAGGTAATAAATCCCCCAAAACTATTCCAAATAAGGTTCCGAAAACCCACCCGGGAATAGCAACGCTCATTATGCCGTAACTGTAAAAGGGATTTATTTTACCCTCAACATTTATAGATAAACCAAAAATCTCATCGGTTACGCCAAACGCCATAATAAATCTGTGAAAAAAAGGTCTCTTAGAAGAAATTTTTTGAGAAAGTGCCGAAGACATAAGACAATATCGCAAATTTATTATAAACTGTGTTATTGCCATTTCAAAATATGTAGCAGACGCAGCAATACTTTTTATGCCATCAGCCTGTCCCGCAGAGGTAAGATTGGTGGCAGACATAAAGACTGCCTCCAATACCGTTAACCCCTTTTGCTTTGCTAATATACCAATGGTAAAAGAAACTGCTAAATACCCTAAGAATATGGGTATTCCGTCTTTCATACCTTTTTTAAAAAAACTTGAATTACTCATAAAATACTACTCTACCAACTGCTATTGAGATAATGCCACGTTACTTGCATTCACCCCTCCTGAATTTTCCGATGAAGCAGGTGCCTCAGTTGAATTTGTTTCACTTGAGAGTGCAGAATTAGAGGAATTTGGTGTACTGGGAGCCTCAGGCTTAGCAGAGGTAGTGTTGGATGTTACGCTTGAGGTGGTGTTTGATCCGTTACTTGACGTTGTAGTAGGTTTTTTACTTGACGTTGCGCCGGAAACATTATTTGAAGTTAAAGATCCGCTCGTGGTTGATGATGAATTTGAACTGCTTGTGTCTGATGAATTGTCCGACGATGTTTCATCTGAAGACGTATCTTTAGCTGTAGGATCAACCGCATCTAAAACGGTGCCTCCATGGGTTGAACACGGGGTCAACTGGCTTGTTTTGTACCAACCTATTGCAGTAGACGTGCATTTATTTGTTGCTACCATACCTGAAGAAGTACAATATTTACGGCAGGTAACTTTATCACTTTCAGGGAAATCCACTTTGGTATCAAGGCCACTGTGAATTTCTTTCATAATGCTACCCCAAACACGTTTTGCCGCACCGGATTCGGAAATCTTTTCAGCTCTGTCATATCCATACCAGCAGGAAGCTACGTAATAGGGTGTACCTCCTGCAAACCAAAGATTGTAGTTATCATCTGTGGTACCTGTTTTACCATACACCTTCATTGAAGGTAAATAACTCTTAATAGCGGTACCTGTACCTTGGTTAACAACATTTTGAAGCATTTTGTTAAGAATTACCGCGGTATCCTCCATCATGGCAATTTTAGGCTTAGAATTGCTTAATACTACCTCGCCTTGATGGTCGGTAACAGTGGTGTAGAAACTAGGTTCATAATATTTACCCTTGTTGCCAAAGGTAGCAAAAGCGGCACAGGATTCTAAGGTTGTTATACCTGTATAACAACCGCCAAGGCCAAGGGAAGAATAGGTTTGGTCACCTACGTTTACGTGGTTATCTTTTGTGAATGGTGCAACAAGATTTTTAAGTCCCATGGTGTTAACACCATGGTTAAATACTGTTTCTATGCCCATTTTTTCAATAAGCTGAACAGGAATAGTGTTATAAGATTTTTCAAGAGCTCTGGCCATAGTAACTCTGCCGTTAGTACATGAGCCACCTGCATTGTATGGCCATTTAACCTTTTTGCCCTTATCATTTATAATTGTTTGTGTGGGAGTATCCTTTAGCATAGAAGAATAAGAAATTATATTTTGATCTAATGCCAAAGAATAGACAGTTATAGGTTTGATAGATGAACCAGGTTGACGGGGCGAGGATGTTGCACGATTAAGTGTACGATTACCGGTTTTTTCACCTACACCGCCCACTATACCTACAACGTGTCCTTCATAGTCCATAACTGTAAATGAAGATTGTGCCGAAACATCTTTTGAATTTTTAGAGAAATTAGATGTATTGGTATAATATTTTTCCAGTATACCCTGTATGTTGGGATCCATTGTGCTGTAAATTTTATAACCGCCGTTATATATTTTCTCTTCGGCGTAATTTCTATCACAATTATATTTTTTAACAAGGTCATCTACAACATCATCTATAAGAGCGTCTACAAAATAGTTGTTAATAGCTTTCTCTTTAATGGTTTCTTTATCTGCAACAATTTTAACCTCTTCAACAATTGCTACGTCATATTCTTCCTCAGTAATATAGCCAAGTTCTAACATTTTATTAAGAACTAATTTGCGACGGGTTGCATTGTTTTCGGGATATTTATCAGGGCGATAACGTTCCGGCTCCTTGATTATTGCAGCAAGACCTGCACACTCGGCAAGGGTAAGCTCGTAAACGTGTTTGTTGTAATAGAAGTTAGCAGCAACCTCTACTCCGGCTATACCATTTGCAAAAGAAATTGTGTTTAAGTAGCACTCCAATATAGTATCTTTATTAACGGTTTTTTCGATTTTTCTGGCCTTCATTATTTCACGAATTTTACGCATACCTGTTTGTTCGGTATCCCACGTAATATTCTTTACAAGCTGTTGAGTAATGGTAGAACCACCCTGATTAGAGGAATAAATTTCCACAAACATATTAAGGAATGCACCGAAAGTACGCTTCCAGTCAACACCACCATGACTATAAAAACGTTCATCCTCAATAGCAACAAAGGCATCGGCAAGGCTTTTGGGGATACCTGTATAGGATGGATCTTTTGCTTCGGCAAGATTCTTTTCATACTCAACCCATATACGATTTACGCCACCGTGCAGACGCTGATATTCCTTATACTCGCCTGTTTTAGCGTCCTTTACGTATATCGTTGTAGTGTAGTCCTGATCCATATCGTATAAATTAACAGGAATGCTATCATCAATGAAATTGAAAACATAAATCAAAAAGCTTCCAATAACCAAGCAGAAGGTAATAACAAATATTAAAAATACAGATAAAATGCTCTTTAATACTTTTTGCTTAATTGTTTTAGGTTTTTTATCTTTTTTCTTTCTTCTTTTGGGACCCTCTTTGTTTTCTGTTTCATCCTCGGAATTAACGAAACTGTTAAGATCTATTTGGTTTTCATTACTGAAGAGATCATCACTAAATAAATCGTTAGATTCAGATGGCGAAGAAGACGATAAATCATCGTCATTGCTAAAAAATGGACTTTGATATTCTTCGTTCATAACTAACGCTCCTCCTTATAAAAAACAAAATTATCAATACTGTTATTACTGCAAACTACTCCAATTTACAGTACATTTATATTTTATCACAAACCCTTTAAAAAAGCGAGTTACAATTTTTTAACCAAATGTAACTTTTTTATAACAATTATAATATTATAACTTTAGAATAAATAACCAACTGCGGCCAATACTAAAATTAACGGTTTGGGGAGGATATATATGAGCAATCGTGCTAAAATTTCAGCATTCGCAATATCAATTACCTTAATTTTAACAATTTTATCTTTTGGTGTTATTAAGCCACCCACATCATCTGCGGTGGATACGAGCAGCACTAGAGAAACAAAGTACTATTTAAAGGATTACAAAGGTATGCTCGCTATATTTGAAGGCGATAAAACTATTCCTCTTGAAGTTTTAGAAGTTAGTATCTCCTCTCTACCCGAAAGAGATATTGAAAAAATTAAAAAAGGGATTTTTGCAGATAGTCTTAATGAAATTATTTCACTTGCAGAAGATTATGAATGAATTTTACAACGAAAAAAGGGCTGTAAAAAAACATACGTGCGATAAATTGTAGTTTGCAGCCTTAGGCTGTTTATTCCGAATAGGTTTTATGCGGATGGCTAAATCTCGTTCCGCGGCCGGAAAGATACAGATAAATCGTAGTTTATCGTGCGAATGTTGGTACGTAATTGTAGGGGGCGGCGATTTTCGACGCCCCGTTTTTTAGTGAAAATTAAATTCAATTATTTTATAAAATATGGTATTTATGCGGAAAAATCAATATTAAAATCAAATTTGTA
>JAZSJA010000021.1:0-3285 GCA_045534095.1 Acutalibacteraceae bacterium
TAATAAAATTCGCTATTTATGCAGGGTTACACTCATTTTGGGTATTTGGAAAATTTGCCTCCCTTGTTAAAGGGAGGGGGACCGCTTGCGGTGGTGGGATTCATTTTCCCCCCAAAATTTGTGCGTTCAAATAACAATTTATCTGTATCTTTCCGGCCGCGGGGTAAAGGCTAAGTCAATTGTACAAACTATGTCGTCATTGGATGAAACGCCACGCGTTTCAAATAACAATTTATCTGTATCTTTCCGGCCGCGGAACGGGGTTTTGCCATCCGCATAAACCCTGTTCGGATAAAAAATACATCTTCATATATTATTGCGACTTAATTTATTTTGTGATATATTAAATATAGAAAGATTTTTTCTTAAACGAGGTAGCTAAAATGAACAGTAAAATGATTGAGAAAATTCTATCAGATACCGCTTATGTTAGAACAAGTGGTACAAAAGAGGAGCTTGCCTGTGCCGAGTATATAAAATCTCTTTGCTCTGATATGAATCTTAACGCTAAAATTGAGGCTTTTCCCATTACTATGTACAAAACCAATATTGCAAGGCTTGTAGTAGATGGAAAAGAGATTCCCTGCAGGGCTTTTAACGGCTCGGCAAGTAAAACTGTCAAGGGTAAATTTTACTATCTCAGAACCACCGACGCCCCCTCCCTTAAAAAATGCAAGGACAAAATTGTTCTTGTAAACAATCCTGTAAACTTCACCCTTTACGACCAAATTATTGAAAATGAGGCTTTAGGAATTATCGCCTACACCGGAACGATTTTATCGGAAGATAGGGACATCGACCAAAGAGAAATTTGTTTTGAACTCCCAAAAGATTCTCGTCTGCCCATTGTCAACATTAACGTTAATGATGCTGTTTCCCTTGTCAGAAAGGACTCAAAATTTGCCGAAATCACCGTTGAGCAGACTAGTTACATAGGTGCGTCCCATAACGTGATATTAGATATTGAGGGCGAAAAAGATGAAACCATTATTATCTCCGCCCACTATGATTCCACTTTTCTCTCAACAGGTGCATATGATAATATGTCAAGCTGTATTGGTCTTTTATACCTTGCTGAGCATTTTGCCACCAATCGCCCTAAGCGTCGCATTCGTCTTTTATGGTGTGGAAGCGAGGAACGCGGTCTGCTAGGTTCGGGGGAATACTGCTCAATGCACAAAAATGAACTAAAGAACACTATATTAAACATAAATCTTGATATGCTGGGCGCTGTTATGGGTTACTTTGTTCCCTTTAACTGTATCAATGATGAAATGAACGACTTCCTAACCAAATTCCTAAAAAGCAACCGCCTTTTTGTTGATATTAGGTACAAACCACGCTCAAGCGATTCCAGTTCCTTTGTTCGTGCCGGGGTTCCTGCCGTTTCATTCACACGAACCACCCCAAACGGCACAGGCACAATTCACACCTCATACGACACCGCCGAAGTAGTATCTGCAAAAATGCTTTTAACCGATATGAAAATAATAACCAAATTTACAGAAATCTTTGCAAACTCAGACGAAATTCCTTGTTCTATGGAGATTTCAGAAAAAATCAAAGAAGAAACCGAAATCTTATTCAAAAGGAAAACCGGTGCAATAAAGGAGTTTTAACAATGATAAACAAAACCTCTCTTGACACGTTATGCGGAGCATTATCGCACGCCATGGGCATTTTACCGCCAAGCACTGCAGCAGAAGGAAACTCAGCGCTTATAAAATATCTGGACGACTCCTTTAAAGGCAAAAAGGCAGACAGAATTTTTATGTATAATCCCGACGCTATTGCACAGTGGATTTTTGAAAAATATAATGATATGTTTAAGCCCATTATAAATCCTAACGATTTAAAACTCCCCTTTTCAACCGTTATGCCCTCAGTAACCCCCGTTTGCTTTGGCACGATGTACACCGGCGCTCAGCCTGAAATTCATGGCATTCAAAGCTATGTAAAGCCGGTAATAACCATAGAAACCTTGTTTGATTCCCTTATTAAAGGGGGCAAAAAGGCAGCAATTATTTCTACAGGCAAGGATAGTATGTCCCTTATATTTTTGAATCGCCAAATGGACTATTTTATTTTTGACACCATTGATGAGGTTAATCAAAAGGCGGAAGAGTTAATTAAAAGGGATGAATATGATTTTATCGCAGTCTACAACGGCAATTTTGACAGCACCATGCACAAGTTTGGTCCCGAAAGCACGGAGGCTTTATCTGCCCTTGAGCATAATATAAAAGCCTACAATAATTTTGCAAAGCTTATAGAAAAACATTGGCAAAAGCATAATACTCTGTTAGGCTTTGCCATGGATCACGGTTGTCATGAAATAGACGGAAACTGCGGATCCCACGGACTTGCAATGGAAGAGGATTTAAACATAGTCCACCTGTACCGCACAATTTTTAAAAGCGAGTTTTAAATATAAACAAAACGTCGCAAAAGTTGTACTCTAAAGAACGCAAAAAGGGAAGCACAATTTTTCGTGCTTCCTTTTTAATTTTGTCTTATACCGTTACAAGCAAAAGATGAATGATGAATATTGAATAGTGAATAATACGAATACAAACGAAAATCCGCCCTCTTACGAGAACGGATTTTCGTTGCTATTTATCTGTTATTTTCTTTTGCCGTGTTTATCGATGCAATCAAAATTCGCTTTATTTCCAAACAATCTTCAAGTATAGAATTGCTCATTTTTTCATCTATATATTCGGAAGTATAAAGTAATTTAATCCAATATTCAGTTTCGGCGGTTTCTTTTAATGCAATATGCATTTTAGCAATAAAATCAGCTGGGCTTTGTCCATAATTTGCCTCATTTATGTTCGCACCGATACTTGTTCCACTACGAATTACCTGCTTAGCTATTGTTAAACCTTTTTTGTTTTTAATCAAGAAATCGTGTAACTTAATAATTCTTGCCGCAAAAGCAATTGATTTATCAATTAAGATATTTTCTTTCACTAAACCACTTCCTTTGAACTATTATAACACAAAATCTAAATTAAGTCAAAATTATTCATTATTCATCAGCCGAAGGCGACTTCAATATTCATTATTCATTCGAAAATCCGTTTTTATTTAATGAATAATGAATGATGAATATTGAATAGTGAATAATACAAACGAAAATCCGCCCTCTTACGAGAACGGATTTTCGTTTGGCGGAGAGAGGGGGATTCGAACCGCCGTCAGGGTTTAAGCATGAACACGATTTCCAGTCGTGCGCCTTAGACCAGCTCAGCCATCTCTCCATACATATTCATTTGCGACCTT
>JAZSJA010000009.1:0-4441 GCA_045534095.1 Acutalibacteraceae bacterium
AAATAAAGCCATGCAAAGTTTAAAAAATAACTATTCATAGAGTTATTTTAGATTTTTGCTAACTCGAATAACTTTTGTTTAATTGGAAAACTTAATATTAAATAAAATAACGGTTAGGTTTTTCTATGGCAAATAAGGTTGAAATAACACGTATAAACACTTCTAACTTACAAAAGTTACTTGCACAAGAACAATATGAGTTGGTGAAAAGAATAAAGCAAGGTGATGAGCTGGGTCGTGAAAAATTTGCAATATGCAATATGCGATTGGTTTTATCGGTTGTTCAAAAGTTTAAGTTTAGAATTGAGAGTTACGACGATGTTTTTCAAGTTGGGTGCGTTGGGCTTATGAAAGCGGTGGATAATTTTGATTTAACGCAGAATGTGCGTTTCTCAACCTATGCCGTGCCGATGAATATGGTAGGTTGAGAAGACGAACAGGAGAAGAATAAGATGACCGGAAAACAAGCTCTGCAAGCCGCTTTAACCCACCTGCAGCAAACCAACGCCGACCCCGAAATCATCCGTGTTTTAACGCAAATCAGCGATGAGTTGCCCCTTGCAAAATGGACGGATGCATCCGTGCGTGATGCGGTGGATCAGTACATAGCAGACCACGGAAAACTGCCGAATCCGAAAGAATTCGGAAAGAAAAATCTGCCGTCCGGCACGGTGTTCAAACTGCATTACAACATGAGCACAGGGGAGTGGCTGGAGAAAAATTACGGGGTGAGTGAGCAACGCCGTCAGCAGCAAATTACAGAATTTCTTGAAAACTATAACCGCATCACCCCCGTCGGTCCGTATGAATATGACCGCAAAAAATCCCCGGGCTGTACCTGTGTCAAAACACTGCTCAGGGATCATGATTGCACATCTTGGGCAGAACTCCTCACCAAGTTCAACCTGCCCGTCTACCCACCACGCTCATTGCGACGAAATACAGACAAACTCAAAGTGACGATTTATTGTGATGAACTTTGAATGGCGGCAATTGTATAAAATTATTTACTTTTGTTAAAAAATTATTTATTTTTGTTAAAAAATTCCTATTGATTTTTTTGTAAATGTAACATATAATACAAGTGTGGCTGTGCCACAATTGTGATAATTACAGTCAATTATCACCCCCTTAAGCGGAAAACCTGTGCCGTTAATACAGGAACTAAAAAAGCGGAAATCCCTTGCCGTTAAGTAGGGGCTTAAAAATGGCGAAACGAATCCGTTTCGCCATTTGTCAAATAATGGAGATTATAATGGAAAATCTGAAGCTTTACAGAATTGATGATAAGTATATACGCTATCTACATGGCGTGGATGGCAAAGTCCAATATAATAAGGATGCAAAAAGGCCTTATGTTGGAGTTGTTTTTACTTTTGCCGGATTTCAGTATTTTGTGCCGATGGAATCACCGAAGCCAAATCATGTGAATATTAAATCCGGTAAACATATACTTAAACTTAAAAACGGAGAATATGGGTTATTGGGATTTAATAATATGATTCCTGTACATAAGGATGCATTGATCGGTTTTGATATTGATAAAGAGCCGGATATAAAATACAGAAATCTGTTGAAAAAACAAATTCAGCTTTGCAACAAGATGAAAGCAGACATTTTAGATCATGCTCAAAAAACATATTTTGCTGTTATGAATGGAAATGAGTTTTTAGTTAATATATCTTGTGATTTCAGAAAATTAGAAAAAGCCAGTAAAAATTTTGTTAAGAATTATAATCCTAAAAAGAACAAGTGAAAGCAAATCATCGAATCAGAACCACCGTTGTTGCGGTGGTTTGGTTTTTTTAGCAGAATATTATTAAACTCAAGGTGACTATCCTTTGTGATGAGTGGTGAATGATAAACTGAATTTTGTCAAATTACGATTAGACAAATTATCAGTGTTAATATCGGGGTTCTGACAGGCTTGAAATTGACTTGGTCCAAAGAGCAGTCTATAATATAAAAAATGATGAAAGGAGGCAATAAAATGGATAAAAATAATTATGAAATCCTGAGTGGCGACACGGTTGTTGCCGTCTGGCAGGCTTCATCCTTGTCTGTTATAAATGAAAATTTGCTTCCTTTGTATTTAAAACGAGAACCGGATGCCAATGCATGGCTCAGGTCACGGGCAATGGATTCCCGTCGGGATCATTCCCGGCTTCTGAAAAAGGCACTTCGCATGACAGAAAAAGATGCTCTTTCCACAGTCATGTTTGTCAACGGTGCAACCATTACCGACAATTATTGGATCCGTCCGGTTGGCTCTGATCTGACATATAAAGATGTCGAGTTTAACGATGATTATTTTTCCAATCTTGCCCTGAAGGGTACTTACGACAGCTTCAACAGAGCCGCCAATAGCCGCCGTTCCCGCACCCCGGAGCTTACCAATGTCGGCAGCTTTGAAAAGTGTTGGAAGATACGCAACGGCAGGTGGTGGATGCACAAAAGAGCAAATCATGATGAAATGTTTTCCGAACTGTTCATTTGTGAATTAGGCTTGGCACTCGGTATGAATATGGCGGTTTATGAACGCGGTGACGGCTGTATCCGATCACTTGATTTTACAAATGCAGCTTCTGTCAATTTTGAACCTGCCTCCGCTTTTATGGGTGACAATGAAGAGTATCCGGATGTCATAAAAGCATTGCAAAGCCTTTGTCCGCAGGCAATTCCCGATTATGTCAGACTGATTTTTATGGATACGGTCTGTGCAAATCCCGATCGCCATACCAATAATTTTGGTTTACTGCGGAATCCGCAAACGGGTGCACTGCTTGGTCTGGCTCCCAATTATGACAACAACATGGCTCTCATCGCCCGTGGGTATCCCTCAAAACCGAAATCCGGAGATCTTCTTATCAAACTGTTCAATGAACTGCTTGCAGAATATCCGCAGTTTTGTGATTATATTCCGGCTCTTACCGAAGAAACCGTCCGTAATGTGATTTCAAAAATCGGTATGCGTGTGAAAACGCAGGCAGTCGTTGACCTTGTGATGAGCAGATACAATCTGATCCGGAATTAAAAATTTCTTATGTATAAAAAATTCACCTCATACCATAGTCTATGTGACGAGGATGAGGTGTTTTTTTGATCACCGCAAAGCAAGTAAATAAGTTCCTTGCAAACTGTTCCTGACCGTGCTATAATCGGTTTATAATCTGATTGCGAGGAAATGAGGATGACAACAAAACTTTCAACCGAACGGCTCATTCTTCGTGCGTGGTGCGAGGGCGATGCTGCGTATCTTTTTCAATACGCAAGCGATCCAGAGGTCGGTCCTGCTGCCGGCTGGCCCGTGCATACGAACGTCGAAAACAGCCGACGGATCATAAAGGATGTTCTGTCTGCCCCCGACACCTATGCCGTGTGCCTGAAAGAGGATAACAAACCGATCGGAAGCATCGGCCTTAAAACAGGGGACAATACCGACATGACCGACCGAACCGACGAGTGCGAACTCGGTTATTGGATCGGCAAACCCTTCTGGGGGCAAGGTCTGATCCCCGAAGCTGCTAAAGAGCTGCTTCGGCATGCTTTCGAAGACCTCGGTATGCGGGCGGTCTGGTGCGGTTATTATGACGGCAACACCAAATCCCGCCGTGTGCAGGAAAAACTCGGTTTTCAGTATCACCATACCACCGAAGGCCTCGAACTCACTCTTCTGAACGAAGTCCGCACCGGCCATACCATGCTCATGACGAAAGAACATTGGATAATGAATATGTTAAAAGAACGTTTCAGCAAAGATTCTTTCATATCAGTTGCAACAGTCGATAACAAAGGTACTCCGTGGGTGAGAACTGTTGATGCGATTTACATAGACGGTGCATTTTATACCATAACGCACAATTCAACCAACAAAATGAAACATATCAGTAAAAATCCTGTTGTCGCAATCTGTGGTGAATGGTTTTCGGGGCACGGCAAGGCAGAAAGTTTAGGTTATATCCGTAATGAAGAAAACAAGGATTTAGCTGATAATTTGCGAGAAGCTTTTGCCTCGTGGTATGATAACGGACACACAAACGAAAATGATGTAAATACCATAATATTAAAAATCACCGTTACAGACGGTATTATTTACAAAGACGGAAAAAGATTTGATTTTTAACGGAGAGTTGCGCATGAACTTCCATGAGGAAAACGAAAGGAGCAACTAAACTGCCTTCAGCCATTCTTTTCCATGTTTGCCAAAGCAGAATAAACCAATACTCCCTTTTGAAGATGTGTGAAAGGGAGTATTTTTTTGCAGTTCGGAAAGGTGGAAATCTGCGGCATCAACACGGCGACATTGCCCGTGCTCAAAGAAGCCGACAATATGCAATTGTTGCAAAAAAGCAAAACAGGGGACAAGCAAGCTCGCAACAAAATCGTGGAAGGCAACCTGCGGTTGGTGTTGAGTGTCGTGCAGCGATTTTCAAACCGTGGC
>JAZSJA010000039.1:0-21314 GCA_045534095.1 Acutalibacteraceae bacterium
AAAACACAGAACTTTATCGAAACTATAATTATAATATATACCTTTTTCACGAATATAACAATACACTATTATGTTTTAAAAACGCAATTTTCGGACACTTTTTTTAACCCCGGGAGGTGGCAAAATTGGAAAACATTTTTAATGATTCCTTTTATATATATAGATATTGGCATAACAAAAATGCTGACTTCAACAATTTAGAATCTATTGATTGGCACTCCTTCCGCTCGGTTGACGAGGGTAAAGTTGTTGTTAATTGTCAAGGGCGAACCATAACTGCTACCAAAGGTGACTTGATTTATATCCCCTTTGGGCGTAAGGCAGAAATTGAAATATATGCCGAGCCGATATGCTACGGAACAGTTATACGAATGGTTTATATGCCCGATGTTGACGTGCTTGGATATCCACCTCAAGCAATAAAAATGAGTGATGAACTGAAAAACTTTTTTAATGACATACCTATTTTAAATCCCTATGAGGGAAACGTTAACAGTAATATATTATGGAAGGTGTATAGGTTTTTAGATTTATTTCAAAAAGAGATAACAAAATACACCGATAAACAGAGTTTAAAACTTCAAAATGCTTTACAGTATATGAAAAATAATGATAATTATTCCATTAAAGATCTTGCCGACTACTGTGAAATTAGCGAAAGACGGCTACGAGCAACTTTTAACAAAATACTTGGTGTATCTCCCATTCAAATGAAACATAGAATTCAGGCTGTTAAAGCAGATGCTCTTTTAAAAACCACCGACCTTTCGGTTGAAGAAATAGCAAATGAGGTTGGATATTTTTCCACTAATCAGCTACGCAACGTAATGAAAAAAAGGTATTCTGCACTACCAAAACAATTAAGAAATACCAAATAATAATATTTAACTTAAATCAACATACGGAGGTGCTTTTTTGAAAACATCTATGCTTATTCACCCTGATGAGGTGGGAACCAAACAAATCGACCGCCTATTTAAAGCAGGTGTTTCTGTACTGGGAATACATCCCGTTGGGGGCCAAAAAGCCTTTGAATCACTTAAAGATTTAATATTAAAATTAAAATCCTCTGATTTTAAAAAGACGTTAGATTATGCAAAATCAAAGGGTCTTGAAATCGAATATGAAATACACGCCGCCAGTTATCTTTTACCGCGTGAACTTTTTAGTGAAAACCCCGAACTTTTTCGTATGAATGAGCAGGGTAAGCGAGTGCCCGACTATAATTTTTGCGTATCAAATCCAAACACTTTAAAAATAATAGGAAAACACGGTGCCGAACTTGCCGAACTGCTTTATAATAGTAGTGATAACTTTTTCTTTTGGATGGATGATGGCAAAAACACCTCTTGCCTTTGCCCAAAATGCAAAAAACTAACCCCATCTGACCAGCAAACAATTGCACTCAATGCGGTTTTAAGCAAAATAAAAGAAAAACGTCCCTTGGCAAAAATGGCGTATTTAGCCTATTTTGAAACAATAACTCCCCCCACCAACGCAAAACCGCTGGATGGTATATTTTTAGAGTATGCTCCCTTTGAAAAATACACTGCCGAGGGAGAAAATGCTAAAGAATCAATAAAAAAAGAACAGGCAATGTTAACACCTCTTTTAGAATTTTTTGGGACCGAAAATTCAAGAGTTTTAGAATATTGGTATGATAATTCTCTTTATTCAAAATGGACAAAACCACCCAAAAAATTCATTCTAAACTGCAATCAATTAAACGCCGACGTAGAATATTATATAAATAAAGGGTTTTCTCATATTTCCACCTTCGCCTGCTATTTAGGTGATGATTACGAGGCGCTACACGGCGAGGTAGATATTACCCCCTTTACAAAGGCAATTTACAAAAATATGAAATAATATTAAAAAAGCGGAAGAAGTTTGATTTTTGTAACTTCTTCCGCTTTTTTTAATTTTTATATTTCTTTTCTTCTTTTGTTTTTACTCTTTCGGTGAGTTTTTGCTTGTTGCCCTCATCGTCTACAACATAGGTGTTTTCAAGCTGAGCTACAAGGCTTCTTTTATAAGATTCAATATACTCTCTTCGAAGCGCAGCCTGTTCAGCCTTTTCCTCCTCGGTAAGACCCTCTGCCTTTTGTTTTCTTGCAAGCTCATTTATTCTTTTAATTTTATCTTCTGTCATTGCTTTAACCTCTTTTTGCTTTTTCTAACAATTTTTGTTGACGGATATCCGAACCGGTGAATTTTTTAATTACGTAGCACCCCATAATTCTTGATGCCACCCTTGTTGTATATTTTTCAGAAAGGAAATCAAATTCAAAATTAGTGCTTATTATTGTAGGCTTTTTGGATAAGATTCTGGTATTTATTATATTATAGATGAGTGACTGCGAATATGCAGTTGAAAACTCGGTTCCCAAATCATCCAGAATTAAAAGATCGCATTCTAAAACGTCATCCAATATTGGGGTATCGGAATTATAAGAAAAATGCTCCTTTTCCAGTTTTTGGATAAGATTCTGTGCCGGAGAGTAGACAACTCCCATCCCCTTTTCAAGGGCAGCGCCTGCTATTGCAAGGGAAAGGTGGGTTTTGCCAAGTCCCGTACCGCCAAAAAACAAAATGTTTGGGGACTCAGGACTTAAATTTTTTGCATACTCCTGTGCGTATTCAAAAATCTTTTTCATTGCGGGCTTATTATCGTCGCCGTAATAATCTAAATCAAAATTATCGAATCGACTTTCATTTATTGGCATTTCGGCCGAAAGACCTGCAAAGGAAAGTTCTTTCGCCCTTTTTAAAACGCATTTGCAAAGGGTTGAGCCCACATACCCTGTATCGGAGCAGGCGGAACAAAGGGGTGTATAATCTTTAAGATCCACCTTTGCTTTAAGTTCATTTTGTTCGCGAACCAAGGCGTCAAATTTGGTTTGGAGGGCTGTCAGCCGCTCTTTATTCCCCGAAAGTGCCGTTACGCCAAGCAAACTGCCAAGCTGCATAAACTGTGTTTCAATCTCTTTTAATCTTGGCTCTTTATCCAAAATTTCGGCCTTTTGTTTTTCGTAAATTTTTCGTGATTTTTCGCCTTTTTCAATTATCTCATCTAAGGCTTTTTTTATGTACTGTTTATTATATCCCATTTTTACTCCCCATTGATTATTTGATCCATAAGTGACCAATCTATACTATCAATAATGCCGTTGTTGGCTTTAGATTTAGGCTTTTGTTTTGGTTTTTCTGCATTCTGTTCGGCTTGATTTGAGCCTAGCTTTTCAAGTTCAGCCACAGTGGTTATTCCCTGTTTATGCCAATCGGTTAGCACCTTTTTTATGTACTTAACACTATATTTGCCGCAAGAATCTATACAAATATCGTATGCTTTTTTTAAAAGCTCGTCCGACATTTTCCACTCAATTATACATAAAACGGCAAGCTTGGATTCGGTTTCGCTGGGTGAACGCAAATCAAGGCCAAAGGCTCTACGCATTTTATTCCAGGCAGTACGACTGTTGTTGAGTTCAACTATTCTTTGTTCGGCAGCCACAATGGAATCTACGCCGCTTTCCACCCAGTCCTTAGCGATTTTTTCAATATAGCTTATGTTGACCTTGCCCGCTTGCACTGCGTACTCCAAAACCATAAGAATCAGGGATGCATCCATACCCAAATCATCATATATCCAAACAAGCACCGAGCTTTCGCTTTGCTTTAGCATTCTACCGAATTTTTGTTGTGCCTCATTAAGTAAAAAGGCAATTTCCGGGGATTCCATTCCCCTTCGGGCAACCTCTTTTCGGTCGGGACGAGGGGCTTTGGGAGGTGCAACCTTTGGTTGTTCGGCAACGGTTGTCACAGGTTTAAAGGTTGGCCCTTCACACTCAATAAAACCCAATTCTGCCCAAAACATAAGGGCGTCGTTTATATCCTCCTCGCTTACTGCAAATAACTCTGCCATATGGGGCGGATTTATTTCCATATCATACATATGTCTAAGGCAGTAAAGAATTACCCTTAGCTGCAAGGCACCTGCCAACTTCAGGTGGGAATCTACAATTTCGCCAGGCACAGAAAATGGTGCAGTTTTAAAATCTTTACATACCTTGAAATTCATATTGGCAGGCTCTCCTTTTTTAAAAAATCAATCTTAGAATAGTATACCAAATTAAATTTAGTTTGTAAACCAAGGATTTTTTGGTTTTTTTGTGATTTAATTTTAAAAAACACTATCTATTGATAAATGATGGTTTTCGAAAATATGGATTCCACAAAATGTGGGTGAGGTGAAAATTTATTGATTTTTTTAAATGGATATTGTATACTGTTCTTGGTGATATATATGAAAGGCATTATTTTTGATTTTAACGGAACGTTGTTCCTCGATTCCCCGTATCATGAAATGGCTTGGAAGCGTTATGCCAAGCAAGAACTTGATATGGAGCTTACCACCGAAGAATACTATAAATATTTTCACGGAAGCACCAATCCCATTATTTACGAACAACTTTTTAAAAAGCCCATACCCCCTGAACTTATAGGTGTTTTTGGTGAAGAAAAGGAAAGCCTTTACCGTGAAGAATGCATAAAAAACAAAGCCACCCTTTCATTTGCTAAGGGGGCTTACGAACTACTTGATTTTTTAAATGCAAAGGGCATCCCCCACGCAATTGCAACCTCTTCTGAAATAAACAACGTTAACTTTTTTAACCAACTTTTTAATCTTGAAAAATGGTTTAAAAAGGAACATATTATCTATGATGACGGAACTGTACGTGGCAAACCTCACCCCGATTTATATCTAAAAGCGGGTAAAGCTCTTGGGGTTGATATGAAGGATCTTATTATTGTTGAGGATGCTCACGCAGGTATTCAGGCGGCTAAGGCATCGGGTGCGGGACTTTCGGTTGGAATTTGCCCCTATGGTAAAGAAAAATTTGTTGGGGCTGAATATGCCGACCTTTTAATTACCGATTTTACCGAACTTGATTTTTCGCTTTTTGAATAATAGATGGGATTTTGTCAATACTCCCAAATGAGGGGGTAATAAAAATGAATAACAAAACGCCTTATTTTGATTCATCTGCATCTACCGAAATGAACATTTATTTTGACACTTTGCCAAAAAACGTTCAAGAAACTATTATTCAGTCACACGGTAACGTAGGTTCTTTGGATGAACTCAAAAGCATCGCCCAAAATCTTATGGGAAAATAGTTTTTAAAAAAGCTCTTTTTAGGGCTTTTTTTATTTACTTTAAAACTTTAATGTGCTACAATAAAGCAAAGGAGTTGCTTTGTGCGATGGAAAATAAAGTTTTTAATAAAAAAATAGAAAAATCTGTTAAGTTCGATTACCTTTTATATACTCCGAAAAACTACAATAAAGATGAAAAATTCCCACTTTTAGTATTTTTACACGGTGCGGGCGAACGTGGTGACGACGTTACCCTTGCGGGTAGACACGGCCCTTTTAAATACGCAAAAGAGGGCAAGGAATACCCCTTTGTTATGGTGGCTCCTCAGTGTAAACAGGATAAATATTGGGGAAATTACTTGGAAAGTCTTGATATATTTTTAGATGAAGTTGTAAAAGAATATAACATAGATGAAAGCCGAATTTATCTCACCGGGCTTAGTATGGGTGGCACCGGCACCTGGCATTGGCTTATGGCTAATCCCGACCGCTTTGCCGCCGCAGCCCCCGTATGCGGAAGCGGTATATGCTGGTACGCTTGCCGAATTGCAAACAAACCCATTTGGGTAACCCACGGCACGGAGGATACCACCGTACCATACGACGAGAGTGTAAGAATGGTAGAATTTCTAAAAAAATCGGGCGGTAACCCCATATTCACAACCCTTGAGGGTGTTAGTCACAACGCTTGGGACTACGCCTACACCGACGAGCTTACCCAATGGTTTTTAAAACATAGCCTTTAGTTTACAATCAACCAAAAAGATACCGTATTTGCAATTTATGAAGCAAATACGGTGTTTTTTAAATTTTTTTTAATTTGTTTTGACTATTTTTTTCCTTTTTGGTGAAATAAAATACAACACCTATAACGATCCAAACAAGCAACATAATATACGATTCTTTACCAAAGTGTACTCCGTTCAGTCCCGGAATGGGAACAAGTTGAAGAATCATAAAAACAAGGGAGAATATAAGTCCCAAAATAGCCATTACCTTTAACAGGGGTTTGCTGTCACGATTTTTATTCATTGTTTTGAGAGTAGATGCGCTTGTGAAGAAGAAGCCCATAGATGCACCTATTGCAGACATATCCACAAACCATCCCAAAGTTTCTCTTCCAAGGATTGGTCCCGATAGGGAAATAATCATACAGAAGATAATTGCGTTTTTTGGGGTGCCGTATTTATTATCGATTTTAGCAAATGTGGCAGGAAGATACGCATCCTTAGCCATAGAATACATTAATCGCGAGGACGCCAGATAGAATCCCATAATACCTGATAAAACCGCACAAGACACCGCAATTCCTATTAAAAATTTACCAAAACTGCCAAGCA
The DNA here is from genome assembly GCA_045534095.1 of Acutalibacteraceae bacterium. GTDB lineage: Bacteria > Bacillota > Clostridia > Oscillospirales > Acutalibacteraceae > UMGS1279. Next base: position 6,501 of record JAZSJA010000039.1, read on the forward strand.
TTTCCTCAGCGGCTACGAGAAGCACCCATTCGCCCGCCATAACTTTTTCAGGCCAGTTTTTAAGTGCAGCTGCTGCAACCGTATTATTAGCGGTATAAACAAAGCAACCAAACAAAATGGCAATTACCATAATTCCAATAACCTTTTTATAGGAAAACTTAAACTCCTCTGCTGCCTGGGGAATGGTATCAAATCCAACGTATGCCCAAGGAGCAATTGCAAAAGTGACAAGTATTGCAGAAACTATACCATCCGGTCCACCCTTTGCAAAATTGGAAATATTTTCAGTTGTGGCGCCTGCAGCAATGGCGGCATTTTTATCAAATCCCCATATTGGATTTATGTTTATACCTTTTGCTTTGCTGCTGATCAAGGCAGATATAACAAGTAAAAAAACAGATAACACAAGCAATATAGACAATACTGTTTGAATAATGCCTGCCTTTTTTACACCAAAAATATTTAACACACCAAATAAAATTAAAATTGCAGAAGCAAATAGAATTTCGCCAAGATAAATCTGAAATCCGGCAATGTTATAATTGAATCCAAATTTAAGAATATCTGCCGCACCGTCAATACCATCCATAATAAGACCAATTGCTGTAGAATTCATTGGTACATTCGTAAGGTAGGCAGCAAGCAAAAACCATCCACAGATAAATGCCGAGTGTTTTCCAAAGCATTTTTTTGTAAATGTAAATTCACCGCCCGCTTTTGGATATTTGGGAATCATATACGCATAGCTAAACGCAATAACAATCATAACAATCGCACCAAGTGCCATTGCTATTGCAGTTCCCGCAACGCCTGAATTAGGTAAAAACTTTTTTCCAGGATTCACAAAAGAACCCCAACCGATTATACATCCAAATGCCAATGCCCATACGTGTGTTGGGGACAACTGTTTTTGTAATGCCTTGCTTTCGTTATTTTTCAATTCTCTCCCTCTCTTTTTTTAAAATTTTAATCTCGCTCAAAAATATCACGAGTGTAAACTTTATTTAACACATCATCCAAGTTATTATCGTATCTGTTAGCAAGAATAACTTCGCTTAACATTTTGAATTTTTGCAAATCGTTTATAACCTCACTTCCAAAAAACGTAGTTCCGTTTTCCAATGTAGGTTCATAAACAATTACTCTTGCTCCCTTTGCTTTAATACGCTTCATAACACCTTGAATGGAGCTTTGACGGAAATTATCGGAATTGGATTTCATAGTAAGACGATATACTCCAACAATAACTTCTTTTTCACGTGCAAAATCCCATTGGCTGTTTTCAGAATAATATTCTGCTTTTTCAAGTATACGACTTGCTATAAAATCTTTTCTGGTACGATTGGATTCCACAATGGCTTCAATCAGATTTTGAGGTACGTCGTTATAATTTGCCAAAAGTTGCTTTGTATCCTTAGGTAAGCAATAACCGCCGTAGCCAAAGGAAGGATTGTTATAATGATTTCCAATTCTAGGATCAAGACATACACCATTAATAATTGATTTAGTGTCAAGACCTTTCATTTCGGCATAAGTATCAAGTTCGTTGAAAAAGCTTACTCTAAGCGCAAGATATGTATTAGCAAAAAGTTTTACCGCCTCAGCTTCGGTAAATCCCATAATAAGGGTATCTACATCTTCTTTGAGAGCACATTCACGCAATGCATTTGCAAATTTCTCAACTAAAGCGGTAAGAGATGCATCCGACTTATCTGTACTGACAATAATTCTGCTTGGATACAAATTATCAAACAAAGCCTTTGACTCGCGCAAAAATTCAGGACTAAATATTATTTTATTATTTCCGGTTTTAGCCCTGAGCTTTTCGGTAAATCCAACCGGAACAGTAGACTTGATTACAATCACCGCTTCTGGATTGCATTTCATAACCACATCAATAACACTCTCAACTGCAGACGTATCAAAATAATTCTGCTGGCTATCATAATTTGTAGGTGCAGCCACAATAACATATTCCGCATCCGAATAGGCTTTTTCAGCATCTATAGTGGCTTTAAGATTCAGATTTTTTTCTTTAAGATATTTTTCGATGTATTCATCCTTTATAGGACTAATACGTTGATTTATCATATCAACCTTTTCAGGAACAATATCTACAGCGGTCACTTCATGTTTTGCAGCAAGAAGAACAGCCAAAGATAATCCAACGTATCCCGTACCTGCTACTGCTATTTTCATACTTATCCTCTTTAGTTTTTATTAAAATAATATTCCTTGTACCAAATTGCAAAGCGTCTGAGGCCCTCTCTTAAACTTGTTGACGGCTTAAAACCGAACTCGCGTTCTAAAGGTGTTACGTCTGCATATGTAATTGGAACATCACCGGGTTGCATAGGAACGAGTTTACTGTGACCATTAACGTTGAAATCAGAGGGAAGAACCCCCGCCGAAATCAATTCCTCACCTAAAATATTTACAAAGTCTAAAAGATTTTCAGGCGAGTTGTTGCCAATATTGTAAACTGCATAAGGAGGAACGGGAAGTCCATCCTCCCCTGTTTTCTTTTCGGGTGCACGACTCATAACTCTGATCACACCTTCAACAATATCGTCAACGTATGTAAAATCACGTTTACAATTACCATAATTAAAAATCTCAATAGTTTCCCCACGCAAAAGTTTGTTGGTAAAACCAAAATACGCCATATCAGGACGCCCCGCAGGACCATAAACCGTGAAAAAGCGCAAGCCCGTTGAGGGAATATTGTAAAGCTTTGAATAGGCGTGTGCCATTAGTTCGTTGCTTTTTTTTGTAGCAGCGTAAAGGCTTACAGGGTTGTCCACCTTATCATCAGTAGAATATGGGACTTTTTTATTACTGCCGTACACACTAGAGCTGGAAGCATATACCAAATGCTCTACAGGGTAATGACGACAAGCCTCAAGTATATTATAAAAACCAATAACATTGGACTCCATATACACGTCAGGGTGATCAATGGAATAACGAACCCCCGCTTGTGCAGCAAGGTTTACAACAATATCAAAATGGTATTGTTTAAATAGCGAATCTACCAAAGTTTTATCGGCTATACTACCGCGAACAAAACGCCACGTTACTAACGGATTCTTCTGCACTGCCTCCTCAACAAGGCCAACACGATACTCTTTAAGAGATACGTCGTAGTAGTCGTTCATATTGTCAAGGCCTATTACCGTGATAGGCTCGGATGTTGAAATAAGACGCAAAGCCAAGTTTGCACCTATAAAACCGGCCGCACCGGTAAGAAGGATGGTTGAATTCTCAAACCCTATATTTTTAGATAACATAATAAAAACCCTTTGATTTTACATTAAAATTTGCAAAACTTTTTATCACTATATATTTTACGCCATACAGCACAACTGCACTTAGTTTGTGGTTTTAGTTAAACTTTTTACAGATTATTCGCTTAAATATCCCAACCATTTTTTTGCGATGGAAAAGAAAAGCCATTGCACCAACGATTGTCAATGCAATCACCGCCACTTCAATTGCCATAATTAACCATGACCAATAACTAATACCCGTCAATTTAATCCAAGAGGTAGCAAACCAAATCAAACACACCGTCAAAACATCAATCGCAATCTGCTTTATAAAGTTGAAGAAAGGCCACTTCAACAAATGTTTGGAGTCGTAGTATGCCATCCAAACCATCTGATAAACCATTGCCACAACCGTACCTATCGCAACTCCGACTAATCCCCAAAAATACACGGCAACAATCGAAATTGAAAAATTCAACACGGCTGAAATAATGTGGCATTTTTGAGTCTGCTTGTAATGACCTCCGGCTAAAATTAACATATTATACGTTGTTTTAATACATTGCGCGGCATATGCCAAAATCAGTAGTGCCGAAAAAAGTGGCTGCACATAATTCACATCTGTAATACCATCCGTATAAACACGAACAAACGGTAACATTAAAATTCCTGCGCAACTAAATAAGAACACACTTGAAAAATGAAGAACGACTTCAATCATTCCAAATATCTTATTTAATTTTTTTAATTCTTGCCTAGCCCAAAGATCACCCACCAAAGAGTGCAATCCGGCCGTCGCAGATTGATATAATTGATAAATGCCATAAATAACCAAATAATAAATAGAATATATAGAAACGTTTGCCAACGTAGAAAACAACGTTAAAATGACATTGTCTGTACCATTTAAAATAAAAGCGGAAACATGTTGTGCAACACCATTCCATTTTTGTTTAATCGGTTCATCTGTATAAACAACTTTTCTGTCAATACAATAGTGTTTATTGATATACAGTCTGACAATAAAAGGACGAACCAAAAATATCAATGAAGATGCTAATTTAACAATTTGTATAGAAAATCCTGATAATATCAAAAAAGCGCAAATAATCGTGTTGATAATTAAAGCAACAATTTGAGAGAAATTTTGTATATATCCTCTTTGGTCAGCGTTTAATAAAATTTTATCTATAATTCCAAAATAATACTGAGCAAAAGAACCTATACTAATTGCACCAATTAACGTAGCGGTGTACAACCAATCAAAATCTTGTTCTATCACAAAAGGGTATACCACAATTAATACCAAAACGTATGCAAACAATATATATGCTATACGCTTAAAAAACTTATTTCCGGAAGCTAACACACAATTCAAAACATAATTATCTTTTTTAGCTAACGGTTTATATAAAGCCGACTGAATAACCTGTCCAACACCAAATTCCAAAAAAGTAAGCATGCCAAGAAACTGCACTATTGATTGTACAAGGCCATTAACATCGGAACCATATTCGTTCAAAAATAATCGTGGCGTAATCAAACCACAAATAAAAGTGATTATATTCAACAACAGCGAAAAAACTGTATTATATATAAGTTTTCTTTTCATTTTATTCAAATTTGTTTTTTAAATATAATTTCTTTTCATCGGCAGACATTCGAGCAGTAGGATAAAGTCTGCCTCTTTTCACAGCATTTTCATAATATTCATCAATTGTTTTGACAACTCTTGCAGGAATACCAACCGCAACAGAGTTACTGGGAATGTCTTTAGTAACAACGGCAGCTGCACCAATAACACAGTTGTCTCCAATAGTAACACCGGGCATAATATATGCTCCGGAACCAATATACACGTTATTACCCACACGGATTGGTTCAATCATATCCATTCGCTCACCTTGAAAATAACCTAAATCAGATAAAACCTTCACTCCTCCGTCGTGAGTAACAAAGTTAACTCCATATGCAATTAAACAATCATACCCTACTGTCACTAAATAAGGCTCTGTTCCAAAAGCAGCCACTGAACAATTAAGTCTTGTTTTATCTCCGATAGTTGTTCCTTTTTTGCGCAAATATTTTAATTTGCGAGCATACGAAGTATTTGCCATGCTAACAGAAATAAAACGACCTATCGGTTTTAAAAAACTTATCATGAAATCACCCCATATCTATACGCATAGATTTAACTATAATTTTGTTTAAAGGGGGAATAGAAATCAAGTTTCCACTCCCCCATATGCACTGCAAAAAAATTAGTAACTTTTCAGCCGCCTTTTAAATTTATGCTTATCAGGAGGCGAAATCAAAACATATTTAAATCTTTCTTATTTTGAGAAGAGGTTTTGCCTAAGATGTATATAAGGCAAAAATGTTAGCTGATAACAGGTTCTTGTAAAGCCTTACCCACCACGCCGTAGCCTCTTCTCAAAGTGAATAACCAATTAGGCAACTATTTCACCAACAAACACAAAGAAGCGGCTAAATAATTACAAAATTTATATTCACAACACTTTATTGTTTCGATGTATTACATTACTATTTTACCATCCGCACCGAAAGTATAACTTGCTTCGGGAAGTAAATCATTGGTTTTAGTAATCCAATATTTGATATTGGTGAGAATTTCACCGGAAGAACGTGCATAGTAGTAATAACCGTCAATAAACATAAGACCACCATATGTTTTAACGCCATCTACATACCACCAAAGTTTACCATCTTCTTCTACAATTCCGTTCTTTTCTTCAGGTTCAACGGGAGTATCAGGTTCGGGTTCTACAGGTGGTTGTTCGGGTTCTACTACAGGAGGATTAGTAATTCTACCCTCTGCATCGAATACATAGTTTGCTTCAGGGAGTAAATTATTGGTCTTAGTAATCCAATATTTGGTATTAGTGAGAATTTCACCGGAAGAACGTGCATAGTAGTAATAGCCGTCAATAAACATAAGACCACCATATGTCTTAACGCCATCTACATACCACCAAAGTTTACCATCTTCTTCTACAATTCCGTTCTTTTCTTCAGGTTCAACGGGAGTATCAGGTTCGGGATTTACAGGTGGCTGTTCGGGTTCTACTACAGGAGGATTGAGCATTTTACCATCTGCTCCGAACTCGTAATAAGCTTCAGGAAGAAGATTGTTAGTCTTGGTAATCCAATATTTAATGTTGGTTAACACCTGACCGGATGTTTTTGCATAGTAATATGAGCCATCAATAAGCATAAGACCGCCATACACAGATTTACCATTTTCAACATAGAAGATACCATCACAATCTGTGGTGATAATTCCGTTTACATCTAGCATTTCATCAAGAAGTTTACCGTCTTCTGCAAATGTATATACTCTGTAACCTTCCTTAGGATTACTACGATTAACAACAATAGCACGAAGACCGGTATATACATAGCTATCTGTACCGAAATAGTACTTATCGCCATTTAATTCAACCCATTCGCGAGTATAGAACTCAGGACCGTAACTAAGCTTAGAGCCTTTTTCATTGGTTACCCAAACAGGTTCAACAAAACCATTTTCGTCAGTATTATAAGTTATTCCGGAAACAGTGACAGTTCCAACCTGTACTTCTTTGGTGCTGGGTTCTACGTAAACGTATTTGCCGTCTACATTCTGCCAATCGGCTACGAGTTTTCCGCCAATCAAGCAATAAATTTTACCATTTGTTTTGAATAAGCCTGTAATATTTACGGTATGATCGCCCTTATCACAAACAAGTTCGTCACCGTTTACAACGTAGTTATGACCGGTTGCTTCAATAACAGTACCATAGTCAACAACAGACTTACAAGTTTCACAGTAGGTTCTATTTTCATAACCTGCTTGAGTACAAGTAGCGTCTTTATTAAGAATGGTGAGTTCTGAATCATGATAGTGCCAAGGATATACGTTATCATTTATCTTGGTTTCAACAGAAATACTACCACCAAAAGTATCTATATCATTTAAAACGCCTTTTAAAACCTTACATTCAATCTTAACAATAGGACAATAACCTGTTTTAAATTGACTTTCGGGGGTAATGGGTGCACCGGTAACGTGATTTATACCGCCCCAAGTCCAAAGACGTACGGGAATACTTACAAGAGTAGTTGCAGAGTTATCTACAGTCTCGCCATTTCTTTCAATTGTTACTGTTATATAACCTTCACGCTGATTGAGTTCATAGTTGAATTTGAAACCATTAGCTACCACAGCACCTTCCGGTTCCCAAGTGTTAGCTGTTTGAAGTTTTAAAGTAGCGGTAAGTTTATTAACGTTAGTAATATCAGCCACATTAATATCTATGTAGTAAGCAGAACCGTATTCAGGTATCAAACCGCTATCATTATGTCCACCAAGTGTTACGTTTGCGGTGCCTGCTACAGTAAAGTTTCTTGTTACTTTTGCCGTATTACCCATAGCATCCTTTATCTCAAAAGCAACGGTGTGAGAACCTGCGCTAAAGGATACTGCCTCGCTTGCGAGTGTTTTACCGGAAACGGTTACGTTAGAAAGAGCAACACCGTCAACATATATCTTACCGGTAGCATTATCAAGCTTAATATTATCAGAAACAGTGGCGGAGAATGCGATATTATTGCCATTGATAACAGCACCCTCGCTTAACGCTACAGATTCATCTTGTGTAGCATAGCTTACATTTCCAATTGTAGGAAGAACTCTGTCATCTACAGCAGAACTATAATCGAGGGTAAAATCATCAAAATAAAATGTGAGGTTAGCAGCGGTAGTTGGCTTAATATAGAAACGGATAAAGGAAGGCTCACGACCGCTTGTGCCATAAGGATTGTAGGTTGCAACGTAATCGCCCAAAGCTACAAGATCCAACGTTGCATATACCCATCTGGATTCAGGAATATCAGCTTCTGTACAAGAATTAAGATTCTTAACTGCGCCGCTTGTGGTTGTAAAGTAGAAATGGCCGCCTGTAGCTGCTGTGCCTTGAGGATTTTTAGTACCCTGGAACTGCATAGCAAGACCTGCTGCTCCTTCAGGAATATAAACCCACATACCTAAAGTAGTAGCATTTTTACCATTTGCCACATCACGTAGAACAACCTGCTCGCCTACGTAGAAGAACATATTATAAGACCAACCAGCAAACTGTGCATCTGTATAATCCAATGTTACACCAAGGGCATTGTTTCCATTTCTCACTACATCAGTAGAAAGGAAGGTTTCGGAGTCTGCATCATCGGAATAGTTACTATTGCTCTGAATAGGAGCAGCTGCACCATTCTTTTCTGCCCACTCGTACATTTCGTCCATTCCAAGGAAATCATCAACACCATTTTCAAAATCGAAAACGATTTCGGAACCTTTACCATAGGTAACTTTCAAGATATCTATTACCTCGGGGTTAGGAAGGTAGGTTGCAGTAACGTCAACACCTGCAATGCTTTCATCGGTAGTTGCCACAAGAACATTGCCGTTTAAAGTAGCTGCATTTTCATTAGAGAGTGTTAAAGAATAAACGCCCTCTACACAAACATCCCAATTATCTGCACCATAGGTACAAGCAAAATCGATGGTCATGCTCTTGCCATAAGGAAGAACTGTTTCATCCAATGCCAATGCAAAGTTATCAGGATCAACTACAGAAATAGTCTTTTCACCTACATTTGCACCATTATAGAACATCTGTATGGTTAGTTCACCCTTCTTACCGTTGGATTTGAACACACCATTTTCAATGGTACCGAAAGATGGATCGGAAAGCGCCCAAGTGATACCATCTGCAGGAAGCTCTGCAGGAGAACCAGCTGCGTCAACACCTGTTGCAGTGATGGTTGCGGATGAACCGGGAGCATAGTAATTGTACTCACTGTTCAAAACAGCATGATCAAACTCACCTGTAGATTTAGCTTTGGATACTAAAATAACAGAGTTGATGGTAGGACGCTCGGAACCATCAGAAGGAACTGAACGCATTGTGTTTTCGGTTTCGCCCTCACGCTTTGATACGAAAGTAGAAGATCCACCACCGTCACAGTTAACAGCGTTTACACAACCGAGGGAGAGCATCATCTCACCCATTTCATAGTTGGAAAGTCCGGTAGAAATAGGAGCATTACGTCCGTCTACCTGACAAAATACAAGAGTACCATCTTCTTTTATACCAATCATAGAACGAGAAGCATCAGAAGAAGTACGTTCTACGCTAGTAGAAGTTAATTTGCCATCCTTTACAAGCCAACCAAAGTTAGCAGAAATTGCAGTCTTCTCAGTGCCGTTCAAAGGGGTAGTCATATTACGAAGCTCGCAATTGCCATCATAGTCAATTGCCAAATATGTCTGTGCGCCTTTATGAACTTCGGGAGTTCCAAGAACTACACCGTCCCACACCATATAACCATAAGGAGCGTTGGAATCATATGCAAGAGCTGTATTCATAGCGCCCACAACGTTATAACCGAAACTTTCGTAGTAAGCTACAGTTTTGGTCAATTCTTTAGCTTGCCAATATGGAGCTTTATCTGCAATACCATCAAGTGCCAAATTATTAGGGTCTAGTTTATCTATACCATAATAACCGGGTAGCACCTCGATGTTTTCGTTTTTGGTGTCTACTTCAAAAAGGTGAACAACCTTACGGTCACTACCATCTGCATTGTTCAACACCATTTCGGTTTCTGATGCGCCAGGAGCTAATTTGTATACATCTTTTGAAATGACTCTGAAATAATCATTTGACACAACTGTATTAAAATCAACTGCTGCAAACGCAGCCATTGGCAACATTACAATCGCTATCAATAATGCCAATGCTGAAACAATGATTTTTTTGATTTTCATAATCTTTTCTCCTTTTTTAATTTATATAATCTGCTTTGCAGAATATATCATTTTTATAAAACCTAGTTATCGGTTTAACAGTTGTGGACTGTTTTTTGAACTGAAATTCTGGCAAAGACTTAAATATGCAAAGCCCAACGCCAACATTGTATATCCCGAAGTCAATAACTGTCCCGCCATAGACTTAGTCAAGATAATAATCAATGGAATAAAGTTCAATAAAGTTTTTCTTCTGCTATAACGCTTTGATTCCATAACCATAATAAAAATTAAAAATCCGATTAATAATAATCCCGGTATACCCCATGCCAAAAGAATTTCCTGAATACTATTATGAGGATCGTGAATAGCAATCTGGTGTATATCAACTGCTTTATATAATAAATCTGTGGCTCCAATACCAAAAAACAAAACCCAAAGATTACCACCAATATAACTATTATACCGGCTCATAAGAGTGTTTCTTCCGGTAGTTATATCTTCCTCTTGAAAACGCCCGATGTAATACTCTAAAACCGAAGGGAAAAGCCACATCATTAAAAGCAGAACAACCAAAGCAATAACTAACAAACCAACAAAAAAACGTATTTTTTTACGTGTATCTCCATTCTGACCAAACAGCAAAAGAACGGACATAAGTAATAAACAAACAAAAAATGTTCTGGATGAAGTCAATACACCAAACATAACTAAAATTATGCTAAGTATATAATCAGATGTTTTCTGCCGATTCAAAGAGCGTAATTGCAACAAGCCTGTCACAACCAACACATTGATAATACCTATTGCATTTGGATTAACGCCCCCTCCGATTAATACAGTATCTTCACTAACTGTGCCTAAACGTTGTAGATTTAAAACCGCTTTTGCAAAATCAAAATCAGCCTGCACAATAGTATTTAACAACACCGTTGTACCAATGGTTACAGATGCAACAGCCACAGCTCTGACTATAAAGGGATAATCAAATTTTGAAGCATCAAGATTTAAAACCATAATCAAAGCCATAATTGGCATAATTGCAGTTACCAATGACGTAAAGGAACTATCATAAAGAAAAAAGTGTAACAATTCCCAAAAAAGCATTACAATTCCGCAAACTATAGATATTTTAACTTCTACAAGACGATGATTTTTTACAATTAATATAACTATGCACGCAAATAGCGCTATATAAAAATCGATTGCTTCATGAAATGGTATGCAACAAAACAAAATTGCTAAAATTTCATTATAATTTCCAAAAATTGAAATTAAAATAACAATAGATGTTAAAATAATTCTTGGTATATCCATATTAAATGAATAACGAGCTATTAACAAAGTAATTAAAAAAACTAACAAACAGCCGAAAACTATATGAGAGCCTTTTCTAATTCGTATAACCATACTTATCCTCCGGGATGAACAGGTGGCAAGACTACCTTATCTCCAAAAATTTTATTCCATTCTTCAGGATGGAATTTTTCCATTCCGCTGCAATGGAAAAAAGTCATTTCTCCAAAATATACCCTACCATCCACTTCATAGAAATCGACTCTGAGTTGTGGGGTTCCCTCACTTAAAATTGCTGCCAAACGTTTCATTTCTTCAAAACATTTCGGCTTTTGCGGAGGAACATCTGCCTTATCATGGTCAATAGTAAAGGGAAGATGGTTGTAATCCATATCAAAGAAATCTGCAACGGTTTTCTCGTCTCTGCCGCGCCCCTGTGCAATATAAAGCACTTCAGGAACACCACCAAAGGTGAAGAATTTATAATCTCTCAATTCTTGATACACACTATCTTCCATATATTTTTCTGCAATAATTCGTGGCTTTACATTCTTATACGGCCACTCGCGGTTGCAGTCATAATAATGGCGCTTGAAAAAATACTTTAGCCTTTTCTTTGCGGCTTTGATGTTAAAGGTCTTTTTATCTTTACATATTACAAAAGCTCCACTATCATGGGTGGTCTTCAAAACAAACTTATCAGGAAGTGCATCAAAATCGATATCGTCAACATTATCCCACACTCCCAAAATGGGTATTACATACTCTTCACCAATACGCTGAGCAACATAATTTTTCACTTCATATTTATCCACCATCACAGTATATTCGGGACGGTGATCATATAATTTTAACCACTGAAGTTTTTCAGTATAGTCAACGGGATTCTCTAAATTCAATTCCTTGCCCATCTTAATCTTATACATTTTTTTCAGAAAGGCTTCTGCCGGCATATTTGCTTTTTTTCCTCTTCCCGCCAAAATCAAAAAACGATATTCAGAATTTATAAAGAATTTTATTATTTTTAATATTTTTTTTAATTTCATAAAAAGTCCTCAACGTCCAGCCTGGTAACAAGTGGCTTTATTTATCCATACCCAGCAAAGAAACAAGTTCTTTTGCCACACACGCAATATCATAACCATGCGTTTGAAAATTTTCAACCGTATTTTTTCTGGGAAGAAGTGCCTCACAGATAGCTTTTTCTGCCCATTTTGAAGCTGGCTCATTCAATGAAAGATAGTGAACCAATTCCGTAATATTTGCCTCACGCGTAATTGTATCTGCAATCACACACGGCAAACCGGTAGCTTGAGCTTCTATAACAGTATTTGGCATTCCCTCATACAGCGAAGGAAAGACAAAAACATCCATTGCTGATAAAAGTTGCGGAATATCAAAGCGCTGTCCCATTAAAATTACGTAATCCTGCAAATCCATTTCCTGAATCCAAGCGCGAATTTCTTCTTCAAGGGCGCCTGTGCCAACCAAAACCAAAACGGAATCTTCATTCTGTTTATGGATTTCGCGAAAAATCTCCAATAAATATCGGTGGTTTTTTTGCTCATGAAATCTGCCAACATGACCGACTACTAATTTTTCCCCCAATCCAAAATCTTTGCGAATATCGATTCGGTCTGACTCTGAAAACTTAAAAACATTCAAATCTACGCCATTATTTACCAATTTTACCTTTTTGGATTTTCCAAACATAAATTCCGCTGCCAATCCGGATGGCGCTAATTTAACCGTTGCCATTCTGTTTAAAATTGGTCTAAAAAACCTGTGAACAAACAAAGCTTTTTTTGATAATCCTGTGGGAGCGTTGCAAGAACGCAATGCCAAATTCTTCGCACCGCCCAATTTTGCCGCGATTAAATCCACCACAGCCAAAGAATTTTCTCCCAATTTCAAAACAGTATCATATTTGTTCTTTTTTACGACAGATCGAATACCAAAAAAAGCACCCCAAAGATTTTTCCTTCTAGTGGGAATCTGATAAATTTTTCCACCGCGTGCCAAAACTTCTTCTGTATAACAACCATTTCCTTTTGAAACGATAAAATCAAATTGATATTCATTTGAAGGCAATATTCTGCTAATCTTCATCAAAAATGTTTCAGCACCGCCTGCATCCAATGAATCGATAATACATAAACACCTTTTCATATTATCAACATCCTCTCTGCTATATTATAATTTTTTCAAGAAAATATCGATAGAATACGAAGGCAGATATTCAGATGCTTTTTTCAAGCAATCTTTCTTCATAGCACTCATCTGCTCTACAGAACAAATAGCATCAGAAATAACGTTTTTTAAACATTCGTTATGTAAACAAGGATATCCTATTCCAGTAACACCCTCATCAACAACATCATAAAAACTATTCCAACGAGAAGCTATTACCGGAACACCTGCGGCATATGCATCTATAATTGTACCGGGAATTCCTTCCGTCGGATAACATGTTGGAAAAAGAAGTGCGTAATAAATTTTTATAATATCAACACTTTTTTCAGGAGATACTGCTCCACAATATCGAATACCATCTGTAAAATTTAATGATAATTGTTCAAACCAATTTCTTTGCTGAGTATCTACTGCTCCGTATATATCAAGAGTACAAACTATACGTCCATATTCTTCATTTATACTTTTAATGGTATTTACAGCATCCTCTATACCTTTTTCTTTCATAACACGAGAAAAAGTACAAAAGGGATATGGCTCTTTTTTTATATAAACCAATTGTTCTTCGGACAAAGGATTCAAATCCTTAAAATTTGGAAGCAAACATATATTATTAAATCCCAAAGATTTCAATCCTTTTTCCATACAACTCGTCTCAACCCAAATATAATCTAATCGCTTAAGAAAAGCTGAGATAAAGCGATGCTTTTGAGGAAAATTTACCAGCCAACCACCAACTACAACATAATGTAGTTTTCGGCGGAAACAACAGTTAAAAACATGCAATAACCACGGAAAAATCTTTATACCGCCTTCATCGGTCAAAAAAACCACGTTTTTTGCCTTGCAAACCGATTTCATACAATTCCAGAGCAAACGAAAAGGATGTTTTTTCCATTTATATGTATCAACACGAATCACTTGTTCCGTAGTTAAGACTTTTTCCAATTCCTGAGCGAAAATTCTTGTTTTAATAGTTTGACCATCATAAAGATTTTTTTCTCCATTAGCAAAATGGCCTATTATTGAAACTTTAACCACACAAACACGCCCCATTATATATACGAGTCAGACTCCACTTTGTATTCAGTTAATATTACGATTTTTATCGACCTACACGTTTGTATTTTACCAATCCATTTACGGCTGATTTCACAATAAGTATCACACTACTAAAAAATCATAATTTTAAAAAATTACGGTACTCCTAGAGAGTGTTAATCAGGCTTTTTATTTTGTTTGAAGATC
>JAZSJA010000016.1:0-6598 GCA_045534095.1 Acutalibacteraceae bacterium
GGCCCTGACTTTACATTAACCTTAACAGGTGGTCAAGTTCACTCTAGTAACAACGTAAATGCTATACCTGTTGTTTGTGAAGGAAAGTTATACTTCGTAGCGGCTACTTCAAGCGGTTTGGTTAATACTGGCAACAGCGCAAGAAGTGTACCTGTTAGCTACAGTTTTACTGATAATTTTGGCAATACATTAACCGGTAGTCACTCTTGGAGTGTGGCAGAAGATACAGATAACGAGTATAAGTACTCTGATTTCTGTAACGGTACTTTAACCAAGCTTGAAAGTTCCGGCGGTGGAAGTAGCGGTTGCGTAACTCCCGATACCCTTATCACTTTAGCAGATGGTACTCAAAAGAGAGTAGATAGCCTTACAGGTGATGAATTACTTCTTGTTTGGAATCTTGAAACAGGTAAGTACGAAGCCGCACCTATTGTGTTTGTTGATTCTGATGCAAAGGCAGAATATGAGGTTGTTCGCCTTACCTTCTCAAATGGTTCAAAAGTAAACGTTATCTCTGAGCATGGCTTCTTTGATATCAATCTTGGTAAATACGTTTATATTGATGCTACCAATTACAACGATTATATTGGTCATACCTTTGTAACCGAAGGTGATATTGCTTCTAACTCATTTAATACAGCAATCCTTGAAAAGGTTGTTGTTGAAAAAGAGGTAATAACCGCTTGGTCACCTGTTACATTCAAGCATCTTTGCTACTATACTAACGGCGTTCTTTCAATGCCCGGTGGTATTGATGGTCTTTTCAACATCTTTGAGGTTGATACCAACACCATGAGCTATGATAAAGAGCAAATGCAAAAGGATATTGAAATCTATGGCTTATTCACTATTGAAGATTTCGGCGGTATGATTCCTGAAATCGCATTTGAAGCATTTAATGGTGATTGGCTAAAGGTTGCTATTGGCAAGGGTCTGCTCACTTGGGAAGATATTGCTTATATGGCTGAGCGTTATATCCCCTTAATGTAATAATTTAAATTTTTACTTGCTTCCCAACCCTTTGGGGTTGGGTGGCAATCAAAGGGCATAAGTTTTAATAGTTTATGTCTTTTGATTGCTGATAAATAAATCTAAAAGGAGGTCATTTGAATTGGGTAAATCAAAGCTCAAAATATTTCTTGTTTCTATAATGGCTATAGTTATGAGTTTTATGGGTACATCATCATATGCCTATTATCAAACACTTGGAAAAGCCACTAACGTTGTGACCTCCGGTGATATTCAGCTTATTATCCACGAAACAACCGACCAAGGCACCGAGTTCCCTAAAGAGGGCGTTTACATTATGCCGGGTGACATAGTATCTAAGAGGGTTACCATTGAAAGCGACTGTAATCATCCGTTTTATCTGCGAGTTAAAATGTTGTATGACGTGGATTCTGAGGAACTAACATCCGAGGATTGTTTTAAACTAAACATAAACGAGGCTCATTGGGAGTTACACGACGGTTGGTACTATTATAAGGAAATTGTGGAACCGGGCGAAACCACCCCTTACGTATTTTCTCACGTAGAGATTGTTGGTAACAAGGTGGATAAAAGCTACATTGGAAAAACTTTAAGTTTAACAGTACGTGCCCAAGCCGTTCAAAGCAAGAACAACACCCTGACCGACGGCAAAATCTATACCGCCTCCGGCTGGCCAAAGGAATAAGGGGGGCTTAACAGATGAAAAAAATTATTATTTTACTTTTCGCTTTAATTATCGCAACCCTTTGCCCTCTAACGTCAAGTGCCGCTGACGGTAACGTTGTTTATGACGATGGTGCTCGCGAATGTATTTTCCTGCCTGGCAGCGAGTACTCCCCAACTGATTTGTTCCCCAATTTTAAGGACGTTATGCCGGGCGATAATCTCACCCAAAAAATCACCGTTAAGAACGATGCATCTAAGGGTGTTAAAATTAAAATATATATGCGCTCTCTGGGAGCTCACACAGATTCGGTGGAGTTTTTATCTAAGCTTGGTCTAACCGTTAAGAAAAGCGATGATAATAAAATGGCATATATGTTTGATGCCGCCGCAAACGAAACTGCAGGCCTTACCGACTGGGTTTGCCTTGGCACCCTATATTCGGGTGGCGTGGTTAATTTAGACGTCAATTTAAGTGTCCCTGCGGAGCTTGATAATATGTTTAAAAATCTTATTGGGTACCTTGATTGGGAATTTAAAATTGAGGAGTTCCCAATAGAAAAAGACGACCCCAAGCCACCTGAAACGGGTGATGACAGTAATATTACCCCCTGGTTAACGCTTTTTGGTGTTTCCGCCGCGGTACTTATTATTTTAATTGTTACTAAAAAGAAAAAGAAAAATTATGCCTAGAAATCTTACGATAAGGAGGAAAAGGCTATTATGAAAAAAATATTTAAAAAATACTATAAGAAAATAGCCTTGGCCTTTAGTATAGGTGCTATTATTGTTTGGTCTCTGCTTGGCACAGGTGCATCCCTTGCGTGGTTCTATGATACCTCCCCCACTATTAACAACATATTCCATTTCTCGGATTTCGATTTAGAGGTTTTCCACCGTTTGGAGGATGGAACCTGGGAAAAGGTAGATAACCATACAAAAATTTTTGATGACGAGGCTTTGTATGAGCCCGGATACGTGCAGACTGTATTTTTAAAGGTTAAAAACAACGGCTCCACTCCCTTTGAATTTTTCTCCTCGGTTAACGTAAATGGTGGCGTTACTGCTACTAACGTTTACGGAAATCCGTTTAAGCTTCAGGACTACCTGAAATTTGGTGTCACTACAGCCAATACCGAGGCTGAGATGGATAATAGCGTATCCACTCGTGAGAAGGCTGTTGAAATTGCCACTCTGCCACTCCACAACTACTCTACAGACACTGCAGTTTTAGAGGCTGACGGAACATCATATATTGCACTAATTGTACGTATGCCAAAAAGCGTTGGAAATAATGCAAACTATCGTGGTTTGCCTGTACCAAAGGTTGAACTTGGAATTACAGTTAAAGCCGATCAGATAACCAAATAACAAATAATAAGCATATTTTAATAGAAGGAAGGTGTGGGAATGTTTTTTAATGATGTTTTTCGTATACCAAAACAAGGTAAAATAAGCGAAAAAACTATTCTCGCACGCATTGTTGCAACCATTACTATTGTTATTGTTTGTCTTTTTGCTATGTGTTTTTCGGCATATGCTTACTTCACTTGCAACGTCACCTCTGGCTCTAATAGGATTAAAACCGCTTCCTTCACAACCACAGTTGTTATTGAAAGAGCAAATCCAACCACAAAAATTATTGAATTCCCGCCCTATATCAGCGATCACAATGACCTTAAAATTGAAGGCTTAGAGGTTGGTGAGTGGTACAACGTTACAATAACCCCCTCGGAGGAAAACACCGCAAAAACGGGATTTGTAGTTATTTCTGCCGATGGTTGCGATTTGGAGTATCACACCCAGCAGATTGGTGTTGATAAAAAGGTGAAGAGCGAATACACCAAAGAACTCACCTTTAAAATAATGATCACCGATGCAACCAATTTGATTTTAAAATCTTGTTGGGGCACCTCAACCTTTTACCAAGCCGAAAGGGAAAACTCTGCACAGTATATAACGCAAAATGAAAAACTTAATATAATAGTAAATGGTTATTCTGAACCTAATCTTAACCCCGAAAGCAATGAAACAACAAATGAGGTTTCCACCCAAAAAGAGGATACCGCCACAGAACTTCCACCTGATGCTACGCCATCCAAGGAGAGTGGTTCTACCGAATCCACCCTCTCCTCTGCTCCTTCTCAAATAACAAATTCAAGTGATTTAAATACAAGTTCTTCTTCAAATGAGGAACCTGAGTTAACCGATTCTTCCGTAACTTCAGCCTCATCTGACACAGAAATTGAAGAAACCTAAAATACATAGATTTTACGTGGTTTTCAAACCTTAAAATCCCCGCCTCTTTGTAAGGCGGGGATTTGTTGTATTTATATTTAAATATTAAAACCGCCCGAAACAAGTCGGGCGGTCACATCACAAATAAATATTATACTAAATTATCTTTTTAAGAGAACGTCTGCCTCGTAAGCTTTAACCTCTTTAAGCCAATCTGCACCAACGGGAACGCCGTTTTTCTCGCAGAAATAATCCCAAACTGCACCAAAGGGATAGGTTTTATATTCCTCAGTAAGGGCAAGACGAGAGGTGTTGTCACCATCAAGTTCTAACTGTATAAGGTCTGCTGTGGGCTCAAGCATTGCACGAAGGAGAGCCTTTTGCATATTACGAGTACCGATTACCCAAGCGGCAACACGGTTGATAGAAGCATCAAAGAAATCAAGACCAATGTATGTACGATCAATAAGATTGGTACGAACAAGGTTCTGTGCGATTGCAAGAAGCTCATCATCCATTACAACTACGTGGTCACTATCCCAACGAACGGGACGGCTTACGTGAAGAAGCAATTTATCGGTAAAGAGTAAAACAGCAGGAATTTTATCAGAAATAACTTCGGTAGGATGGAAGTGACCTGCATCAAGGCAGTACATTTTATTTCTGGAAATAGCATAACCGAGTGCGAACTCATTAGAGCCAACGGTGTAGCTTTCTGCACCAATACCAAAAACTTTACTTTCTAAAGCGTCTTTAGTATATGCCTCATCATAATCAACAGAGAAAACCTCATCCAAAGCACTCATCATACGGGCACGGGGGCCTTCTTTATCAACGGGAACATCCTTAGAACCATCGGGGAACCAGTGGTTGGTAACGCAGGTTTGACCAAGCTCTTTACCAAAGTAAGCTGCAATTTTTCTGGAAGCCTTGCAGTGACGAATCCAGAAATTGCGAACGTTTTCATCTGCACTGGAGATGGTGTAGCCACTATCTGCCATAGGATGGCTGAAGCAGGTGGGGTTAAAATCAAGACCGATTTCTAATTTTTTTGCCCATTCTACCCATTTTTCAAAATGCTTGGGCTCTAACTCGTCAAGGTCAACCTTCTCATCGGTATCGGCATAGATGGCGTGAAGGTTTAACTTCTGCTTACCGGGGATAAGTGACATTGCTTTTTCAATATCGGCACGAAGCTCATCAGGAGTGGTTGCGGCACCGGGATAGTTACCGGTTGTTTGAATACCACCGCTAAGCTCAATATCCTTAAAAAGGAAGCCGTTAACATCATCACCCTGCCAGCAATGCATGGAAATAACGGTTTTTTGTAAACGCTCTAAAGCTGCATCGGTATCTACACCGATTTTAGCATATTGTTCTTTTGCAAGCAAATAAGCTTTTTCTGTCTGCATAAAAACATCTCCTTAATTTTCTTTTTCCCATTCGGGCACATAATGAGTATAACACACAAATTTAAAAAAGTCCATCATATTTTTTCAAGTTTGTTAAAAAATGTTAAAAAGCATTATACCCACACCTTAAAATCCGGCGTGGGTGTTGAAAAAATATTATAACATTGTTTGTGTATCGTTAGGATCACCATTTTCGGCCATATAATATTCCTCTGACCAATCTAAATAACGATATTTTTCTCCTCTTGGGTCGGTATTTATCCACTCAACCAACATATCAAGCATTTCCTTTGTCCAAGTAGCTCGGTCAATCTGTGCGGTGGTGAATTTATTTTGAGTTATCATTTCAAAGCCAAAATCATCCTTAACGTGGGTTTTTGCCGCTCCCTCAACCACTTCCTGTACTAAGTGGGAGGGTATAAACAGCACTCCACCGCCTGCACCGTAAACAATATCGCCCGGCAGAACGGTTGCCTTGCCTATTCTTGTGATTCCATTAAAATCCTTCATTACAAATTCACGAATGGGGGTTGGATCTATTCCACGATAGTAAACCTGAACGTCGGGCACCTGCTTTATCTGCTCCACATCACGAATGCCGCCCCAGATTACGCCACCACCCGTTTTTGTACGGGTTTTAATGGCAGTAGTGAGATTTCCACCCAAGAAGGTGCCTTTGTAGATTTTATCATACATATCTACAACAACTACGTCACCCTCAACCAGAGTATCAATAACCCATTGGTTGAAGTTACCGCTACGTCCCTCCTCTTTTCCGACAGACATCATAACATCAAGCAAATCAGGTCTTGTGGGTACATAGGTTGCCGTAACCGCACGACCGATAAGCTTTCTGCCATCATCGTGAAGAGTTTTTAAATCCCCCTCGAACTGACTCTCATACCCCTTTAAATAAATGGGCTTCCAAAGCTCCTCCAAGGTCATTTTTTGCATTTCATCAAGATATTTCTGAGGCACCTTGGGGCGTCCGTCAGGAAAGCGCTCCCCTTTCCAAAGTGGGGTAAGAGCAATTATTTCTTCTCTACTGTTAAGTTTCATAATAAATCCTCTCTCTACAAATTGTTAGGCGATGCTATACATATCCATCGATTAAGTGCGGGTAATTGCTGATGATTTACCGGATTAC
Organism: Acutalibacteraceae bacterium; assembly: GCA_045534095.1. GTDB lineage: Bacteria > Bacillota > Clostridia > Oscillospirales > Acutalibacteraceae > UMGS1279. The sequence continues at coordinate 6,451 of JAZSJA010000016.1, forward strand.
AGCCATGACCTCTGAAGAGTAAAATTTCTTCATCCAGCTCATCAATTTTATCTATATCCCCCGCCATAAAGGAAATAAGTCGTTCCCTTGCAAAACGAAGTCGCATTAAAAGTGCACCTATTCTGATTTCGATAACATCTACACCGTG
>JAZSJA010000018.1:0-3139 GCA_045534095.1 Acutalibacteraceae bacterium
TTTAAATTTTTTTTATTTTTGGGGGAATAAACATAAAATTGCGAACAAACCTATGGTTTATTCGCAATTTTTATAATATTTTTTGTATTTACTTTGTTAATTTACTAATAATTAAGTTTTTCTTCTAAAACTTTTTTAATTATTGCAGGGTTGGCAGATTTACCAAGGGAGCGACATACCTGCCCCATAAGGAATCCAAATACCTTTGTGCTACCGGATTTAAATTCCTCTACAGCTTTTGGATTAGCTTCAAGAATGGCATCAACAGCAGTTTCCACTTCAGATGAATCATTGCTCATTATCATACCGTTTTCCTTTGCAATATCCATTGGCTTTTTGCCCGAATCAAACATTTCTTTTAAAATATCCTTGGCGGCACCTCGTGAAACGGTACCTTCATCTGCCATTTTGCAAAGTTCTGCTAAATCTAAGGGGTTAATTTTAAGTTCTTCGGTGGAAATTGAAGCATCGTTCATTCTTCTGAGTAGCTCAACGATTATCATAGAAGCAACCGATTTTGGATTGTTATATCCTGTAAGAGTCTTTTCAAAAAAGTCGGCCAAATCCTTGTCGGCAATAAGCAGGTCGGCATCGGCAGTATTTAGTCCCATTTCCAAATACCTGGTCTTGCGATTTTGGGGCATTTCGGGCATAGTTTTGCCGATTACTTCAATCTCCTCATCGGTTATAAACATAGGCGGAATATCCGGTTCGGGGAAATAGCGGTAATCGTGAGCCTCCTCCTTAGAACGGAGTGCTTTGGTAACGCCTAAAGAGTCATTCCAATGAAGGGTTTGTTGAATAACCCTTTCGCCCTTTTCCAAAAGAGCTTTTTGGCGAGAATATTCGTACTCTATTGCTCGGCCTATGGAACGCAGGGAATTAAGATTTTTAATTTCGGTACGTGTGCCGAAAACCTCGCTGTCCTCAGGCATAATAGAGATGTTTACGTCGCAGCGTAGGGAGCCTTGCTCCATTTTGCAGTCACAAACCCCTGCATATTTTAGGGCAAGTGCAACGGCGGCGGTGAATTCCTTTGCTTCCTCAGCCGAGCGGATGTCGGGCTCGGTTACAATTTCAATCAGGGGAATACCGCAACGATTGTAATCAGCAAGGGAGATTTTGCGGTTTTCATCATGGATAAGCTTGCCTGCATCCTCCTCAATATGGATGCGATTTATTCTTACCTTTTTGTTGCTGATTTCTACGTATCCGTCAGAGCAAATTGGACTGAAAAACTGTGTTATCTGGTATGCCTTTGGCAGGTCAGGGTAGAAGTAATTTTTTCTGTCAAAAGCACTGAAATTGTTTATTTTGCAGTTAAGGGCAAGGCCTGCTTTTACGGCAAGCTCAGCGGCTCCCCGACCAAAAAGTGGCAAGCTTCCCGGCATACCTGAGCAACGGGGGCAAACACGAGTGTTTTCTTCTCCGCCAAATTCGGCAGAGCAACTACAAAACACCTTGGATTTTGTAAGGAGCTCGGCGTGAATTTCAAGGCCTATTACGGTTTGGTAATTCATAGCAAAGGCTCCTTTCTTTCAAACTCATTTTCAAAGGCGTCTGCCGCACCTATAAGGGCGGATTCGGCATTAGCTTTACCCATAAGACTCATACCTATGGGAAGACCGCTTGCATCATATCCGCAGGGTGTGGAAATGGCAGGCAATCCAGCAATATTAGCCAAAACTGTGCAAATATCAGCAGAATACATTTTTACCGGATTTTTATCAAAACTGCCAATTTCATATGCGGTGGTGGGAGCGGTGGGAGTTAATATAAAATCACAGGTTTTGAAAATTTCATCAAGGTCGTTTTTGAGTTTTTGACGGATTAAAACCGCCTTATTGTAGTAGGCGTCGTAATATCCGCTGGAGAGGGCGTAATTTCCAAGCATAATGCGGTGTTTAACCTCGTTGCCAAATCCCTCTCTACGAGAATTTTTAATAACCTCTTCGTAGGAACTACCCTTTTGACTGCGATGGCCATATTTAATACCGTCATAGCGTGAAAGATTACTTGCCGCCTCGGCAGAAGAAATAAGATAGTAGGCGGCAACGGCATATTTTAAATCGGGCAGAGAAACCTCAATAATTTCGGCACCCATTTTTTTATAGGTTTGAGCGGCTTCAAAAACGGCCGATTTTACCGAAACTTCAATTTCATCACCAAAAAATTCTTTAGGAAGAGCAATTTTAAAATTTTTAACACCCTTGCCGATTTTGGAAAGATAGTTTTCGCCCTTTTGTCTGCGACAGGTGGAATCAAACTTGTCAGCCCCTGCAATGGCATTTAACAAAATGCCACAGTCCTCGGCAGATTTTGCCATAGTTCCTATTTGGTCAAAGGATGATGCAAAGGCAATAAGACCATAGCGTGAAATCGTGCCATAGGTGGGTTTAAGACCTGTTATTCCGCAGAATGATGCGGGTTGACGCACCGATCCGCCTGTATCGGAACCAAGAGTGGCGGCACACATTGATGCACTAACTGCGGCGGCGGAACCACCTGAAGAACCACCCGGAACGCGGGTTAAATCGAATGGGTTTTTAACAGCACCAAAATAAGAGGTGCCTGAAGAACCGCCCATGGCAAATTCATCCATATTTGTTTTGCCTATTAAAACTCCGCCCTGATTTTTAATGTGAGAAAAGGCGGTGGCATCATAAACGGGGTAGAAATCCTCAAGCATTTTTGAGGCACAGGTGGTTTTAATATCCTTAGTGCAGATATTATCTTTAATTCCAAGAGGGATACCGGTTAGGGGTGTTGCCTCGCCACGCATAATAGTTTCATCGGCTTTTTTGGCATCAATCAAGGCTTGTTCCTCGGTTATTGTTATAAATGCGTTGGTTTGAGGATTAAGAGCCTTCGCCCTTTCAAGGTAGGCGGAAGTAAGCTCTACCGAGGTAAACTCTTTGTTTTTAAGACCTTCGGAAAGTTTTTTAATAGTAGCATTTTTAATAATTTCCTTCACTTACTACACCACCTTTGGGACGGTAAACGCCTTATCATCTTTTTGAGATGCGTTTTTCAAAACTTCATCACGGGGGAGAGAGGGGGCAGGGACGTCGCTCCTTATATTATCAAGATTTACGGCGGGATTCACCACAGCGTTTTTGTTATTTTCGAAATCCGAAAC
>JAZSJA010000005.1:0-31985 GCA_045534095.1 Acutalibacteraceae bacterium
TTAAGGTTTGCGATTGTAGTATTATCTAAAACTACATTTTCCTCCTCAAGAGCAAAAGCGAACTGCATTTTGAAGGGAGCTGCGTCGGTAGGACCTAAAACAGCGCTATCATCAACATCAGGAATTTCAACTTTTGCTGCATCAACAAGGGTAAGTGCGTCATCGTAAGTTACGGTAGCGGTAAATGCATGGATGCTACCAGTTGCGATAACAGGAACGATTACGAAACCATTTTCATCGATGGTTGCTTCACCAACACTAAGAGTGAGGTTGCCCTCAGCGGATGCGCTGATCTGCATACCTGCAACGCAGGAAAGGATCATTGCAAGGCCAAGGATGATTGACAATGCTTTTCTAAATGTTTTCATTTAAATATCCTCCTAAAAATTTTTTTTAATATTTAAATTTGTATTTATTATACAGTTAATTTTTTCATTTGTCAATGGATTTTTTAAAAAAAGATAAAATATTTTTATTTTTTTTGAATAAAAAATTTTTTTATGAATAATCTGCACAAATGAAACGCCTGATAAATGTTAATATTAACAAGAGTTGGAATATTTTGTGTTACAAATACAAATTTTCACCGATATATGGGTTGCGGAATTATAAATCCCCATTATTTAACCTTATACCCTGCATCGATAATTGCGGTGTGTAATTCAGAAAGGGGTACCTCTTTATTTAAGGTTACGGTAACCTCGCCCTCTTTGTGGCTTGGGACTGCCGATTCAACACCTTTGATAACTTCTAAGGTTTTTTTAACGTGTGCCTCGCAATGGGGGCACATCATTCCCTCTACCTTTATAACAACTTCCATTTTTAAAACCTCCTTTCTGTTTGCTTTTTTGATTTTAGTTTTTAAAAATCTACTTTCATATATGTTATATATATTTAATCTTAATGCATTGGTCACAACCGAAATACTTGAAAAGCTCATTGCGGCGGCTCCAAACATAGGATTTAACTCCCACCCAAACAGATGAATAAAAGCACCTGCCGCAAGGGGTATACCTATTATATTATATATAAATGCCCAAAAGAGATTTTGATGAATGGTTCTAAGCACCCTTTTACTTAAAGCTATTGCCGCAGGCACATCCATAAGGCTGTTTTTAATTAAAACCACGTCTGCCGCATCTATTGCCACGTCGGTTCCGGCACCTATTGCAATGCCTACGTCTGCGGTGGTAAGTGCGGGGGCATCGTTTATGCCGTCACCTACCATTGCAACTCTGCCCTCTTTTTTTAGTTGATTTATTATTCTTTGCTTGCCGTCAGGCAGAACACCGGCTACAACCTCATCTACGCCTACCTCTTTTGCGATTGATTTTGCGGTAAGCTCGTTATCGCCTGTGAGCATTACTGTACGAATCCCCATCTTTTTTAAGGTGGAGCAGGCTGTCACACTATCATCTTTAATTACATCTGCTACTGCTACAAAGCCTAAAAACTTTTCTCCTTTGGAAAAGCAAAGGATTGTTTTTCCCTGAGATTGCAAATTTTTAGCAATATTTAAATACCCGGAATCCATTTCGCAAATAGAACTAAGGTATTCAACACTACCACCCACCAAGGATTCGCCATCACACTCGGCAAGGACGCCTCTGCCCGAAAGAGATGTGAAATTTTTAATCTCTATTTCTTTAGCACCTTTTTGCTTTGCATACTTAACAACTGCCGTTGCCAATGGATGCTCACTTTTTTTCTCAAGAGAAAAGGCAAGATTTATAAAATTATTTTCATCCGGAGTATTAGCCGTAATAACATCAGTAACCGTAGGTTCACCTTTTGTTATAGTTCCTGTTTTATCAAGAACAACTATGTTGGTTCTGCCGGTATGCTCTAAAGAGAGGGCAGTTTTAAAAAGAATTCCATTTTTCGCCCCTTTGCCGCTGCCCACCATTATGGCAACGGGGGTGGCAAGTCCTAATGCACAAGGGCAGCTTATAACAAGCACCGAAACACCTCTGGCAAGGGCATAGCCGAAGGGTTGACCCATTATAAGCCAAATCGCAGCCGTTATAGCCGCTATGATAATTATAATAGGAACAAATACAGCCGATACTTTGTCTGCCACCTTGGCTATGGGTGCCTTGGTAGCCGATGCATCACTGACCATTTTGATTATTTTAGATAGGGTTGTATCCTCCCCTACTGCAGTTGCCTCGCAACGTAAAAATCCCGAGCCGTTTACAGTAGCTGAGGAGACCTCGCTTCCCTTGGATTTTTGAACGGGAATGCTCTCCCCTGTAAGGGCAGATTCATTTACCGAACTCTCTCCATCTAATACTATTCCATCAACGGGGATTTTAGCACCGGGTTTTACTATAAATATATCTCCTTTTTTAACCTCGCTCACAGAAACTGTTGTTTCTTTATCATCCTTGATTACAATTGCGGTGTCGGGAGCAAGTTCCATAAGCCCCTTAATTGCGTTTGTGGTTTTACCCTTTGCCTTTGCTTCCAACATCTTACCAAGGGTTATGAGGGTTAAAATCATAGCCGCCGCTTCAAAATAAAATTCGTGCATATATTTTAACGCAACTGAATGATTATCTGCAAAAAACATCTTTGCCAAGGCGTATGTGCTATAACCAAAGGCAGATGCTGACCCCATAGCGATAAGGGTGTTCATATTAGGTGATTTTTTTATAAGACCTTTAAATCCGCTTATGAAAAAGCTTTTGTTGATTACCATTACGGTAGCGGCTAACAAAAATTGTAGCACACCTTGTGCAATATGACTTTTTGAGAGGAAGGATGGAAGTGGGAAGCTCCACATCATATGTCCCATGGAAATATACATTAAAACTGCTAAAAATACCGTTGAAGCTAAAAATCTTTTAAACAATAATTTGGTTTCATTATCATTTAATGCAGTTTTGGAACCTAGGGGTTTCTCCCCCTTCAGGCTGGCTCCATATCCTGCGTTTATAACGGCGGATATAATATCGTTTTCCTTCGCGGTGCCCTCTACCATCATAGAATTACTAAGCAGATTAACAAAGCAGTCCGAAACACCCTCGACTGATTTTACAGCCTTTTCAACTCTGGCACTACAAGCCGCACAACTCATACCTGTAACGTCAAACTGTTTCATATTTCACCATCCCTTATTATATGTATACGCTAAATATCGTTGAGAACCTTTTTCCTAAGATTATCCATCCTATTATCCAACTCGGCACTAAGCTCAGCACAGTTATAAAGTTCTTTTGCCATTTCTTCTGTAAAGGTGGTTGACTTTTTATAATGCAGTTGATGCTCCAAGCTTGCCCAAAAATCCATAGCGATGGTTCGAAGCTGAATTTCTACCTTCATCATCCGCTTTTCATGAGCTAAAAAAATGGGAATAGTAACAATCATATGAAGGCTTCTGTATCCGTTTGGTTTAGGATTTTTAATATAGTCTTTCTTTTCTATAAGCGTTATATCATCTTGCTTTAAAAGGGCATCTGCAAGAGCGTAAACATCCTCAGGGAAGGAGCAAATAACCCTAACTCCCGCTATATCGTTTAAGTTTTTTTCAATAGATTCTACACTATCGTCCACGCCTTTTCGTTTGAGCTTTTCTTTGATACTTGGAAAGGATTTAAGCCTTGTTTTTATTGAATTTATTGGGTTGCGGTCGTGAGCCAGAGAATATTCTTCATTTAAAACGTTAAACTTAGTTTCAATTTCCATCATCGCACACCGATAATAGGACATAAGTCGGGAAAATTCATCGAATTTTTCTTTTATCCATTGTGCTGAATCGCCATCAACAACTGAAAGAATTCGCTGCTTTAAAAGATCATCTTTATTTTGTGCCATTTTCTACTCCTCTTTAGATTTTGACAACCTATTCCAATATTTAAAGGTCATCGGCCATACAAAGCCAGCCATTATTGCTATTAAAAAATATCTTATTCCATCTGCCAAAAATTCGTTTCCTACAATGGTGTATAAAGGTGTTTTTAAAACCGATTTTATTACCAAAATCGGGATAAGTCCAACAATGAGCTTTAAAATCTGAACCCACCATTTGCCATCAGTTTTAAAATTAAGGTATTTATTATCTATCTCAAAGGAAAGCCACAGCCCTACAATAACGCCGAACATTTTATAGGCCGTTTCGGTGCCATGAGTGAGGTTTTCCGCATCCACCTCGGCAGGGAATTTATAAAACGAAACAAAGCACAGGTAGGCGGCTGAAAAAATAGTCATTATTAAAAAAACAATTCGCATTGTTTTAACCTCGGCAGTTGTTTTGCGGATAATGGGATACAGCAAGAAAATAAGCACCAATGAAAGTATTATGGAAACACCAACATCAAGGGGGGTATGAACACCAAGATAAAGCCTTGAAAGAGGCACCATAACACAGATTATAATTGCTGAAATTTTTACAAATTTGTTTCTATTCCAAAGGGCTATGCCACCAAAAATACCAACCGAATTTTGTGTATGCCCACTAGGGAAAGAATACCCCGTAGCCTGCTCGCGTGCCGATTCAACTATTTTAAAGCTTTCATCCTTCACCCATGGTCTTGGAACGCGAAAAATAAGTTTTAAAAATTGATTCAAAACCGTACCTATAAGGCCTATTGACAAAAGATAATATCCTTGTTTTTTAGATATACACCAATAAAATATCAGACCTATTAAAATAAATGCAGTTTCCTCACCAAGCATAGTAAAAAACGAAAAAATCGCATCACAAACAGGGTTTCTGATTCCCTCAAACCATTTTAAAATTTCCATAAAAACACCAACTAAACTAATTCGTTAATTACAATATATAATTATATCAAACATTTGAAAACTTTTCAACAAAAAATTAAGCCCACCAAAAGGTGGGCTATAAAATCATTTAATATTAGTTGCGGTTGTTGATCATATCGAAAAGCTCGGTATAAACAACGTCATCCTCGGAATTATTGTCGCTGCCTTTTGAAAGAATATCCTCAAGAGCACCTGCTGCACCTTGCTTTTTCTCTTTCTTCTCGCCAAGGCCGGTTGCAATAACGGTGATACGCATTGCATCCTCAAGATTCTCATCAAGCTGAACACCCCAAATAACATTTGCATCGGGATTAGCCATATCAGAAACAATGCTGGATGCCTGAGTAACTTCCTCAAGACCGATATCAACAGAACCGGTGATGTTGATGATAACGCCGGTAGCATTTTCCATAGAGGTTTCAATAAGAGCACTCTTAATAGCAGCGCTAGCAGCCTGCTCAGCCTTATCGCGACCTGTAGCGGTGGCAACACCCATATGTGCTTGACCGGAATCACTCATAATTGCTTTAACGTCAGCGAAGTCAAGATTGATGAGAGAAGTAACGTTAACAAGCTCAGAAATACTTTGTACACCTTGACGGAGAACGTCATCAGCAATTTCAAATGCGTTTTTAAGAGTAATTTTCTGCTCAGAAACAAACTGTAAACGCTCATTAGGAATAACAATCAAGCTATCTACACACTCGCTGAGAGCTGCGATGCCTTCATCTGCCTGAGCCATTCTTCTTTTGCCTTCAAATGCGAAAGGCTTGGTAACAATACCAACGGTTAAAATGCCCATTTCTTTTGCAAGCTGAGCAACAACGGGAGCTGCACCTGTACCGGTACCGCCGCCCATACCTGCGGTGATAAATACCATATCAGCCTCACGAATAGCTGCGGTGATTTCATCACGAGATTCCTCAGCAGCTGCACGGCCACGCTCGGGATCAGCGCCTGCGCCTTGACCCTTGGTTGCACGCTCGCCAATTTGAATTTTTTGATTTGCTTTAGAAAGGTAAAGAGCTGCACGATCGGTATTGATTGCAACGAACTCAACACCGCGAACGCCTGCCTCAACCATTCGGTTGATGGCGTTACCGCCGCCGCCGCCTACACCAATAACCTTAATTTGAACAACATCTTCTACTAATTCGTTAGAAACATCAAATGCCACTTTTATCATCCTTCCAAATTTATACATTAACGCAATTTTAAATTACATAAATAGACATTTAAATAATAACATAAATTATTTTGAATTTCAACACTTTTATTGCACTTTTTTAAATTTTTTTGATTTTTTTTGATTTTTGTGAAAAATGCCCTATTTTCACTCTTTTTTAAGCATCGTTTTTGGATTTTCAGGGTCATAGCTATCTAACTTCAAGGTTGCCTGAACGTCCTTTTGGGAATTTTTAACAATTTCCTGAAGTTGAGCAATTTTACCATCAAAGTGTGCCAAAGAGCCCAAATCCACGTTCAGCCTATTCTCCACTCTGAATTTAATGTCCACTATCTCACTTACGTCTATGGAGTTAAGCTTTAAGGATTTCTCTTTTAATGTTGAAACAAGTTTCTTAATAGCATCCTTCTTTTTAGGATCAACAAAGGAAAGTTGCTTTCCTGCCGTTGTTGTTTTTATATCCGCACCGGTTATATAAACAAGCTTTTTATCCCCTTTTTTTCTGATCTCCAACACCTTATAGTTTTTATCGCAAATATAAAAGTCCTTTTTTGTTGCAAAGCAAAACATAGGTTCAGCAGATTTTGTTTTTATGGTAATGCTCGAGGGGAACTTCCTTTCTACCTCAGCACTTTCAATAAAGGGAAGTTTAAGGGGCAAATCTTCTTCTGCAGATGAACCTGTCATCCAAAGATTTTCGCCTTTTTTAATGCCTGATGCTTTAATAACTTGTTCTTCGGTATAATGTTTACCATTATAAATAACGCTTATTTTTTTAACGGGGAAAAACACGGTAAGTGATAAAATCACAAAGGTAGCAACCGCAACAATGCAAAGAAAAATTGAAAAGCGTTTAAGTGCCGCTTTTCTGCGTTTTTTTCTTTTTGCCATCCGTCTTTTTTCGATTTCACGTCTACGTTCCTCAATTGCACTGTTCGGAGTTACTGCCATTTATTTCAACACCCTTCTATTACTGCCCCAAGGCCGTTAAGATTTTCCTTTAAATTCTCGTATCCTCTATCAATATGATAGGTCTTGCCAATCTCAGTTGTTCCGTTTGCCGCAAGTGCTGCAATAACAAGTGCCGCACCGCCTCTTAAATCGGTACACTCAACGTTAGCGGCTGAAAGTTTTTTTACTCCTTCAATAACCGCTACCCTGCCATTTGTATATATTTTCGCACCAAACCTTTTAAGCTCATCTACAATGCCAAAACGGTTTTCGAAGATGTTTTCAACAAACATAGAAGAACCATCTGCCACAGTCAACATAGCCATTAAGGGAGATCCTGCATCCGTTGGAAAGCCCGGATGTGGCATTGTACGAATAACGGGAACTCTTTTAAGCTTCACAGGAGCCAAAAGAGTAACCTTATTTTGTTTTATAGCAATTTCGCATCCTGCTGATTTCAAAACGCCCATAACAGGCATCAAATGGGCAGGTATTGCATTGTGGATTGTAATTTTACCGCCTGTTATCGCAGCAGCCGCCATATAAGTTGCGGCTTCAATTCTATCAGAAATAACGGTATGCTCCGTTTGGTGTAAGTCACAAACTCCGCTTATTGTAATGGTATCCGACCCAGCTCCCTGAATATTGCCGCCTGCACGATTTAAAAAATCTGCCAAATCGCTTATTTCAGGTTCTCTTGCAGCACCGTGAATGACGGTTGTGCCCTCGGCGGTAACACCTGCAAGCATAATATTTTCGGTGGCTCCCACACTTGGGAAAGAAAGGTGAATATCACTACCTTTAAATCTATTATTTAAACTGCAATTCAAATCACCATGGGTTTCATCAATAATAAGGCCGAGTTCAGATAAAGCGCTTAAATGCAAATCTATAGGTCTGGGACCCAGTTCGCAACCACCCGGACTTGAAAGAACTGCCTTGCCCATTCGGGCAGCAATTGCACCTAAAAATACTATTGATGAACGCATTTCTCTCATAAGTTCGTCAGGAACGTTATGGTTTTTTAAATCACTGCAATCTACCTGAATGCTATTTTCGTCCCTGGAAATTTTAGCACCCAAATGTTCTAAAATTCTCACCGCGGCATCAACGTCTGAAAGGTTTGGGCAATTATGTATTACACTTTTGCCCGAAATCAGCACAGTTGCTGCCAAAATGGGTAGAATGCTATTCTTAGCTCCATGAAGTTTAACGCTTCCGCTAATCTTTTTACCACCAATAATCTTTATAGCAGACATAAATCATAAGCACCCTTTCTAAAACAAAAAAGATTCCTATTTTTATTTTATGCGGTGCTCTAGATTTGGTGTTTATTAAACTGTCAAAGCTTTATTTTCGATTATAAAGCTTCATTATTTCATCGTATATGCGTTTTGATGAATCGGGAATTGCGTTTTCTTTTGCCGCACTTCCCATCTGCTCTAATTTAGATGAGTTGTGTATAATATCATCAACGGTTTTTATAAGTTTTTCGCCACTTAAATCTTTTTCTTCAATAACTTCTGCAGCTCCCGCTTTTTTAAGTGACATAGCGTTATGGAACTGATGATTTTCTGCAACGTATGGCGATGGAACTAAAATAGAAGGTTTTCCGCATACCGAAAGCTCGCTAAGGGTAATTGCACCGGCTCTTGCTATAACCAAATCAGCCGCTGCCATACACTGTCCCATATTATCAATATAATCTTTAATTATGAGGTTCGGAGCATTAAGGTCTACTCCCCTAGCCTCAAGTTCTTTTATAAAACTATCATATCCGCCTCTACCTGTTGCGTGAAGGAAAAGAATATCGTTATCCTTCCATTTGGCAGTTATTAAATCTAAAACTGCTTTATTTATTGGAGCGGCGCCAAGGCTACCACCCGCAGATAATAACACGGGTAAATCAGGCAAATTCAACTCTCTTTTTGAGGTTTGTTTTGAAAGTGTTAAAAACTCTTCTCTAACGGGATTTCCTGTAACAATAGGTGATTTTTTTAATTTCAGACGCATTTTTGCTTCTACCATAGCAAGCATAACCGTATCCACAAGGGGAACCAACATTTTTGTAGTCACACCGGGATATGCATTTTGTTCGTGAATAGCAGTTTTAATGCCGAGTTTAGCCGCTTGACGCAAAACAGGGCCGCTTACGTATCCTCCTGTACCTACCACTACGTCAGGAGAAAGTTTTTTCAACAGTTTTTTTGAGCGTGCGGAAGAGGTAATTGCCTTCTCAGCAGCACTTATATTTCTAAAAATATTCTTGACGGTAAGTTTGCGTTGAAAACCTGCAACGTCAATGCCGTAAAAATCAAAACCTGCGGCAGCCACAAGACGCTCTTCCATACCGCCCTTTTTACCGATATAACTAATTTTTGCATCAGGATGCTTTTTAGCAACGTACTGTGCAACCGCCAAAGCGGGATTTATGTGTCCTGCGGTTCCTCCGCCTGCAAATAAAATATGCAAAAAACTCGCTCCCTTTATTTGGATTTTTCAAGATTACTACTGCGTGAAATTGAAAGCACAATACCCATTTGAGCCATTAAAAGAATAAGAGATGTACCGCCATAACTAAAAAACGGTAAGCTTATTCCGGTATTGGGAATTGTGTTGGTTACAACCAAAATATTTAAAATAGCTTGGAGCCCTACCTGAAATGTAAGTCCAACTGCCATTAAAGTACCGAATTTATCGGTAGCACGCATTGCTATAGTAAAACCACGCCAAACCAAGGCACAAAACAAAAGTATTATTACCATTGCACCCACAAGGCCAAGTTCCTCACAAACAATCGCAAATATAAAATCGTTATGAGGTTCGGGTACCCAAAGATATTTTTGTCTGGAAAGCCCAAAGCCTCTACCAAAGAAACCACCTGAACCAATCGCCAAAAGAGATTGTATGGTTTGGTAGCCTTTGCCTTTTGCATCAGCCCAAGGGTCAATCCAATATCTAAATCTATCCGAGCCGTAACCTACAACGCCCGTGGTTATCATAAGGGCAACGCCGCCTGCACCAAGCAAAGCTCCGCCGCCTATATATTTACCTTTTAGTCCACCTACTATCATAAGAGAAACGCCAATACAAAATATTAAAATGGTGGCTGAAAGATGAGTTTCAACAACTACAAGTCCGCAAACTAAAGCCAAAAGAAAACCTAAAATAACAACGCTGAATTTAAAGTTTTTCATTTGTTTATAGTTATCGGATATTAAATGAGAAAACAAAAGTATAACTGCAAATTTACCTATTTCAGAGGGTTGAAAGTTTATTGGCCCAAGTACCATCCAGCGTTTTTGATTTGCCCCGGGCATCATAGGCGGTAAAACAAGTAGTGCCGCAAGCATAATAATAGCAACTATATACAAAATCCACGCGAATCTACGATAAAAATGATAATCTATTTTAGATATACCTATCATTAATATAAATCCGCCTACTGCAAAAAGCAGTTGCTTTTTAATAAAATGATAACTGTCGCCATAATACGCTAACGCATATGCGTAACTTGAAGAAAAAAGCATAAGGAGTCCAACGGTAAGCAAAATAATTACAAGAGAAAAAAAGCCAATATCCATTTTGCCTTTTTGAATTAAACTAGACAGTCCACCTTTTTTCGGAACTTTTTTTCTTCCGTTTTCCACCTTGCTTTTCCCCCACTTTCAAATATATTTATTGCTTAGATATTATCGTATCAATTGCACACAACCAACAATACGGATAATGCTCCACCTATTAAGGTAACCAAAGAAAATACCAAAACTATTTTTTCCTCAGACCATTTGCACATTTCAAAATGATGGTGTATAGGAGTCATTTTGAAAATACGTTTTTTGGTTTTCTTGTAATAAGCCACTTGAAGCATTACGGAAAATGCCTCAATTAAATATATGATACCAACCAATATAAGTAGTATGGGTCTTCCTACAGCAAAAGAAAGTCCTACTACCAAACCACCCAACATCATTGAGCCTGTATCACCCATAAACACCTTTGCGGGATGTCCGTTCCACACAAAGAATCCTGCACAAGCACCTGCACCTGCCGCAGCAAGCATATTAGCACCATAGAAATTAGTATAGCCACCAATTATCATAAAGGTGCAACATACAACTAGCGTTACCGATGTTGCAAGGCCATCAACGCCGTCTGTTAAATTAACGGCATTTGTGAAGCCATAAATAAAGAAAAGTGCTATTGGCCAAAAAATCAATCCGGGACCCGAAAGCAAGTACACGTCGCCAACAAAGGGTATGTAGGTGCTTTCCATTCCGCTAAACAGTAAAGCGATTAAATAAGTTGCAGAAACTATAAGCTGAGCAAAGGTTTTTTGCCTTGCAGTAAGACCTAGATTACGTTTTTTTACAACCTTTATAAAATCATCCACAAAACCTATTAGTCCCATACCAATAGCCAGACCAAATGCGGCAATCCAGTGAGAAGTACGGATGGAATTATCAAACTCCAAACTAAGCTTACCACCTGAAATAAAGCTGTAAGCAAGGGATAGAATTATTGATAAAAGAATTCCACCAAATATCATAATTCCACCCATTGTAGGTGTTCCACTTTTGCTTTCGTGCCATTTAGGACCTTCTTCACGAATGGTTTGACCGAATTTCAGTCTTTTAAGAAAGGGTATTACAAAATAGCCTAAAATAAAGGTAGTAACAAAGGCTACTGCAACTGCAAAAAAGGATGAAAAATCAAACATTTAAATTCCTCCATTAAAGAATGTAGAGTATATTTTACTACTTGGATAAGGCCTCGGCAATAACCTCACGCTCATCCAAATGGATTGTATCGTGACCGATTATCTGATATGTTTCATGGCCTTTACCTGCTAATACTATTATATCACCCGATTTGGCATTTTCAATAGCAAAATTTATAGCCTCAATACGATTCTCAATAACCTTTTTAGGGGTTGAAATATCCTTCATACCATCTAAAATATCCTTAATTATTGCACCGGGCTCCTCTGTTCTGGGGTTATCGCTTGTAACAATAACGTAATCTGCAAGTCGTGCCGCAACCATTCCCATTTTAGGACGTTTAGTACGATCTCTGTCTCCTCCGCAACCAAAAAGAACAACCAGTCTGTTTTTTGGGCACTCCTTGAAGGTGTTCAAAATATTTTGAAGTCCATCAGGAGTATGGGCGTAGTCAATGATAATTGTAAAATCTCTGTCACACGGCACAACCTCTGCTCTACCCTTAACACCATCGATACTGTTAAGAGCATCTGTAATTTCATTAAGAGGAAGTCCAAGTTCTTTTGCACATACTGCCGCTGCCAAAGAATTATAAACAGAAAATTTTCCTGCAATTTTAAGCTTAACGCGACCAATAAGGCTAAAGCCTACCATTTCATAATCAACGCCATTGGGACGGAAATTTATGTTTTTAGCGGTATATGTGCTTTGATTACTCTCGGCTGAGTAAGTAGCGGTTTTAATACCTGACTCTTTTAGTATTCTTTGACCATATTCATCATCAAAATTAACTACCGCCAAATCACTAATAGAAAACAAGAGTTGTTTAGCCTTAAAATAATTTTCCATATCACCATGATAATCCAAATGATCTTGTGTTAAATTGGTAAATACGGCAGCGGCGAAACGAACTCCCTCTACTCTTCGTTGGTCTAAAGCGTGGGAGGAAACCTCCATTACTGCATATTCACAGCCTTTTTCCACCATTTTAGCAAACAAAGAGTAGAGTTCAAAAACACCGGGAGTTGTATTTTTAGAAGGATATACCTCGTCACCTATAACATTTTGTACGGTACCTAAAAGCCCGGTTTTATATCCTGAATGCTCTAATATTTTTTTAAGCATATAGCAAACAGAGGTTTTTCCGTTTGTACCCGTTACACCAATAACGCGTAATTTTTTCTCAGGAGCACCAAACCAATTTGAACACACCTTTGCCAATGTGCTATGTGTATCTTCAACGATAATTTGATTTGATAAACCTAAATCACGCTCAGCAATTACAACAGATGCTCCGTTTTCTACTGCCTTTTCGGCATAGTCGTGTCCGTCCACAATAGGACCTTTAACACAAACAAAAAGGTTGTTTTTTTCTACCTTTCTGGAATCATCTGTAACACCGCTTATTTCAAATTCACAAAATTTTTCGGGACAATTTAAAATTAAATCTTTAAGTTTCATACCCTGTACCTCTAACATTTGCCAAAAACTATGCTCCAATATCTCCTGTTTCGTTGCTTCTGAAATGCACCTCAATAACGGTACCCTTAGGAACTTCTGCCCCCTCCAGGATGCTCTGTTGATAAGAAACTACCGCTTTATCACTATTTATATTACCCTTAAAATAAACGTTTAAATCATATTGAGTTGCTAAAGTGTTTACCTGTGAAAGGGTATAACCAATAAACGATGGAACGGTGGTTTTTTCTTCCTTGGTTTCTTTATCGGTATAAACAAGCACAACACCACCACCGAGTACCATACTTCCGTTTTCGGGAAGTTGCTTGATTACCTTTTCGCCATCTCCGATGATCTTATATGTAAGACCCTCGTTAGTTATCATATCCTTAGCTACGTTAACGCTCTTGCCTACAACATGGGGCACCGATTTAGCAAGAGTTTTAAGTTCTTCTTCACTATACTGTGGCTCATAACCCAAATAAGGTAAAATCTCAGATAAAATTTGACCTCCGGGTGGTGCTGAAATGGTACCACCGTAATAATTCACACCCTGTGGCTCATCTAAAATAAAAAGCATTGCAATCTCAGGATTATCTATAGGTGCTACACCACAAAATGACGCAACGTAAAGACGTTTTTTGCCTGAATCCAACATCTCTGAAACCTTTTGTGACGTACCTGTTTTACCGCCTATTCTATAACCGGGAACATATGCATTCTGTCCGCCACCGCCATCTACTACCTTTTCCATAAGGCTTCTTACAAGCTTAGAGGTTTCTTTTGATATTACCTGTCTTTTAACTGTTTTATCATTATTTTTTACAATATTGCCTTTAGAGTCGATTATCTTATCAACTACGTGAGGTTGAACCAAATATCCACCGTTCACAGCCGCACAAATGGCTGTAAGAAGTTGAATTGGCGTAACCTTAAAGGTTTGACCAAAGGCTGATGACGAAAGCTCTGTAGGTCCCATATTTTTTTCGCTGTGATACTGCGAACCCGCTTCACCAACCAAATCAATACCGGTTTTTTCGGTAAGACCAAAAGCTCTAAAATATTTAGAAAATGTGGAAACACCTATTGACTGTCCCAAGGAAATAAAAAATGGGTTACAGGAATTTTGTGTAGCTTGTGTTAAGTTTTGCATTCCGTGACCGATTTTTTTATGACAAGAATAACGTTGACCTGCAATTACTATATAACCGGGACAATTGCAAGAGGTATTCACGTTTGCCAAACCTTCTTCAATACCTATAGCAGCAGTTATTACTTTAAATACCGAACCCGGTTCGTAAGCGTCGGATATAATCTTATTTCTCCACTGACGATTACGCAGTTCAGCGAGTTTTGCATTTCTTTCATCGCCTTCAAGAGCATCAACTATTTTTTTCTCTTCTTCACTTAGTTCAAAGGGCTTATTACAATCAAAATCACCCTTTGTAGCCATTGCCAATACCGCACCTGTATTTACGTTCATAATAAGGCAGGCGCCACGTTCGGTAACGTTGTTATTTTTTATAGCCGTTTCAAGATGTTTTTCAGCAACGTACTGAATATAGGAATCTATGGTAAGCACCAAAGAATTGCCAGGCTCGGCATCCACTACCTTTTCGTAGCTAAAGGGCATATCTGCTCCATTTGCGTTTTTTGCGGCTACTACTCTTCCTGAAACACCTGTTAATTCCTCTTCATAGGTAAGTTCTAAGCCTGAAAGCCCTTGGTTATCATCTCCAACAAACCCCAACACCGTTGAAGCGATGTTTTCAGAATAATATCTTGTTGTTGCTTCATCAATACCAACGTAATTAGCAATTTTTAAATCACTATTATCTTTTATATACTCGCGAACCTTTTCCGCATCTTCTTCGCTTACTTTCTTCTTTATCTCAACGTAATATCTGGAGGTTTTATTAAGCTTCTCCATAATATCTTCTTCTTTTAAAGAAAGAATAGAAGCGAGATTTTCAGATATTGACTCTTTTACCTCTTTGGCTTTTTCGTCAGAAAGATTGGTTAAATCGTTTGGGGTAACGTAAATTGTCCATACCGTAGCACTTTTGGCGAGAACGTTCATATTGGCATCGTAAATATTTCCGCGTTCGGCAGTAATATAAGCATCGTGAAGTTGTTGTGCGGACGCCTTGCTTTGATACTCCCTACCATCTATAAGCATAATTTTGGTTAAGCGGAATCCGGTAATTCCCACCGTTAAAAAAACAACTGCCAGCATAATTGTTGCAATTCTTTTAAGCATTTCTCTGCTTGGCCCTTTTTTTGCCACGACATTCACCCCCAAAAAATTCTTCCATTTATAACGCCTAAAACGAGAGTTAAAAAATTTAACTCCCGCCGGTATCAATTTAGATTATGTTTTGTTTTAAATAATTATTCTTAATTTTCACCTAAAATCGCTTTGTTTTCTTGATTAGTTTTGATATAAACTATTTGCTGTTTAGAGAGCTTACGCATACCAAGTTGTGTAGCGGCTTGCTCTAAATTATTATAAGAAAGTTTTTGCTCCATTTGAAAATTAACAGATGCAAGTTTGCTTTCAGCAACACTGATTTTATTATCTATCTCGGTTATTTTTTGTTTTGTTTCGGTTATTTGAGAACGGAGAAAAACGTTTCCGCTAAGCATACCTATAATAAATACCGTTGCAAGTATAGCCGATATTTTTCCTGAAAGACCCGAAGCGGCTTTTCTGTGACGGAGCGCCCTTTTCTTTTGTTCTTCGGGAATATTTATTATCTTTCCTTTTTTGGCAGGTGCTATTTTTTCAGCGGGAGCAAACATCGAAAAATCGTATGCTAAACCATCCTCATAATATTTTAAATTGTTCATTAGAACCCTTCTCCTGCGTTTTATTTAAATTTACTTTATTTTTTCAATAGCACGAAGCTTTGCACTGCGGCTTCGTGGATTATTTTTTAGTTCTTCATCGCCGGGAATAATAGGTTTTTTGGAAATCAGTTTTCCATCAGGCGTTTTTCCACAAACGCAAACCGGAAAATCTGATGGGCAGGTGCAACCCTTTGTAAAATCAGCAAAGGCTTGCTTAACCATTCTATCCTCCAAGGAGTGGAAGGTTATAACTGCTAACACTCCACCCTTATTAAGTCTGTAAAAGGCTTTTTTCAAGACCTCTTCCAATGCATCAAGCTCGCCGTTAACTGCAATTCGTATGGCTTGAAAGCTTTTACGAGCCGGATGACCATCTCTGCGAGCGGCGGCAGGAACAGCCGAAGAAATTATCTCTGCCAAACGGGCAGTAGTTAAAATAGGCTCTATCTGCCTTTCGCGTTCAATGGCTTTCGCTATTCTGAAACTGAATTTCTCCTCACCGTAAAGAGTTAAAATATCGGCTAACTGCTGAACGGATAAAGTGTTAACCAAATCAGCAGCTGTGGTTCCACTTTGTGCCATTCGCATATCAAGCGGGGCGTCATTATGGTAAGAAAATCCACGTTCTGCTTCATCCAACTGATGTGATGAAACACCTAAATCCAAAAGCATACCATCTATGCCCGAAATATTTTTATCGTCCAAAACTTTATCAAAGTCTTTAAAATTTGATTGTACAACCTCTGCAGGCAGACCTTTAAGTCTATCACCCGCCGCTTTTATGGCATCGGGGTCTCGGTCAAGGGCTATGAGTCTACCACCCTTTAATGCAGACGCAATATGAAAAGAATGACCACCGCCACCTGCGGTTCCATCAACGTATATTCCGTTTTCCTTAATATTAAGTGCCGCTATGGATTCGTTTAACAAAACCGAAATATGTGAAAAATCCATATTCGCCACCTCTATAGATTAAATTCTTCGGCAATAGCATCCATGCTCTCTTCACTGCATTCGGAATCCTCACGGCTCCAATTATCAGGACACCACACCTCAAAGAAATCAGACATACCTATAAAACAAGCATCACCTGTAAGCTCCGCAAACTCACGAAGCTTTGCGGGAATAAGAATACGACCTTGCGCATCGCACTCCAAACTGGTCGCACTGGAATAAATTTTTCTTTTAAAGCCGCCGGCCCTTGCAGGGAGGGCTCTGAGTTTTTCATCCAACAAAGCCCACTGCTCCAATGAATATACTCGAAGGCAAGGGCGACTGTCGATGCTACGGCAAATCATAAAACTCTCGCCTAGTTCTTCACGGAATTTTGAAGGAATAAATGCACGGCCTTTTTTATCTACGCTATGTTGAAATTCTCCAAAAAACATCTTTCGCCCCTCCTTTTCACCACATTTATTGCTTGAAAGTGAACTCATAAACCACTTTCCACCACTCAGATGTTTTTATTATAAGCAACTAAATCCCATAAATCAAGTGTTTTTTTGATTTTTTTGTGATTTTTTCAAAAATTTTTTTCAGAGTTGTGTATAATAAAAAGCACTACACAATATATAGTGTAGTGCTATGGATTCATAGACAAAACAGCTAATCCCCTTTTTTACGGAATTAGCTGTTTGTTTTTCAAAATTTAAACGCGTTGCATTTAATCACAAATATCTTTAGCCTTAGCCAAAAGTGTTCCGCTTTTAAAAACTTTCTCGCGTTCTTTTTCAGTAACGGATGCCCACGAAGTTTGAATAAATCCCAAAAGATGTTCTTTAGATATTTTTCCTTTACAGTATTTTACAAGATTTGTCAGATTATCATCACGATAATATGAACTACCGCCCGGAATCTGGTCAAATCCATGCTTTTCTAAAAGTTCAAAAGGTTTTATTCGTATTTTGATTTCGTGGTCAAGTTCTTCGCCGTTAAAATCAAATATATCATCATAATACCAGTTGCAGGCGATAACACTTTTAGGGCATTTTTTTAAATACTCTTCGGGGTAGTCACGCATATAATCCGACCACATCATTACCCTTGCACCGTTTTTTTCTACCATATCAACTAATTTGTAAAGATCGTTCCACCAAAGTTCTCCCTGACGAACTACAACATAACTATAATGTTTTTGCACATCATATGTTTCTTCATCAAAGCCTATATGGAAAAATCGGGGTTTAAAAAGTTCGCAAACCTCATTTATAATGTCCTCGCAAAACTTATAATATACTGAAGTGGAAAGCATACGAGAATATTCCTTCATCCAAGCATCGTGACAGGATGAAAAATTAAGCTTTGGAACAACCTCAAATCCCATTTCATTAAGTTTTTTAAGTTCGGCACGCATTTCATCCTTTGTCCAAGAGCCCTCTATTGCAATCTCGGGGTGAGAATCATATATCATACCATCTCCCAAATCCAAAACAATGGTATTTACCCCGCACTCTTTCAGGTAAATCATATATTCATCCCAAACATTTTTGTCAAGTCGCATTTTATCCGAACCCGGAATCTCCCAAAGTTGTGTAAATGCTTCATGACCTTTATCCCAAGGCTCATACCACATATTAGTACCTAAATGAACAAGTACTCCCCACATAAAATCGTGCTTAACCGACATTTTAAACTCCCCTTAAAAATATTTGTTGTTTTTCAAAATAATACCATAATACAATTTAATTGTCAACGGAAAAATCTGTATAAATCGCCCATTTATATTGACTTTTAATGATGCTTAAAGTATACTTAACTAAAGGTTTAGTTTTAGGAGTGCATATCTATGAAATACCGCTTTTCTATTTTCAACAATTCTCTTATTGTATCAAACGAGCAAAACGTTATTCTTTCGGACGTTACGATTCGAATAAATTATGTACGCAGTAAAAATATTTCCTATTCCCCTGCTTCAATTGAGGTAAACGGAGACGAAACAACCGTTAATTTTGAACGCACAGAGATTCGCACTTGGTTACCTGAAGCTGATCACGTAAAGCTTATATTCAAAGAAGAAAATGGCGCACTTTTAGTAAGTGCTGATTTTGCCTGCTCTAAATACGTTACCCCTTACAATTATACCTATACCGCTTTCGAGTCGTCATTTATTGATTTTTCTGTACCCGATAACAAAACAGGAATGATGAATTTACATTCCACCATTCCTTTTTGGCTTACTCCATCATTTGTTATGGATACTAACGACTATGAGTGCTTTCTTGAAACGGAAGTTGGAAGTCTTTCTTATAAAATCAAAAACGACCACATACACATTTTGCCTCTTGTAAATAATGATACAAGAACACATCTTGAACCTAAAGGTCTTGTTATTGATACCTGTGTTGCTAATATTTCTGCTATTAACTCAGACGTATTTTTAATATCTTCAGCCGATTCACCTCTTAACGCAATAAACCAAAATTTTGTGGCAGGCAAGGCATTAAATGCAATTAAAGTAGACCTATTAAAAGATCGTGAGTATCCTGAAATGCTAAACGGTTTTGGTTGGTGCACTTGGAACGCATTCTATAAAGACGTTACCTCTGATAAGATTTTTCAAAAATTAGATGAATTAAAAGAAAAAGGCATAAAAATCAAGTGGCTTTTAATTGATGATGGCTGGCAACTATATGATGACAAAAAGTTATTAAGCATAAAAGAGGATCCCGAGAAATTCCCCGAAGGCTTTAAGGCATTTACCAAAAAGGTTAAAGAAGAATACGGCGTTAAATATATTGGTGTATGGCACGCTTTCGAGGGGTATTGGGCCGGTATACATAAAAACGGTGAATTGTATAAAAATAATAAAGATTTGTTTTTTGAAACTCCAACAGGATACATTATCCCCGGTGAAACTGAAGAAAAAGCCTTCAAGTTTTGGGATATGCAACACGGCTATTTAAAGGAGAATGGCATTGATTTTGTTAAGGTTGACAATCAAGCCGCCGCTTCTGCTAAATATGATAATATTTTCCCCGGTGCAACTGCTGCAATCACACTTCATAATGCTATTGAAAAATCTGTTTTCAAACATTTTGGTGGCGCAATTATCAACTGTATGGGTGCAAAAATGGAAAACATTTTATCCAGACCGCATTCGGCAATTAGCCGCAACTCTGATGATTACTATCCTAATCACAAACATGGTTTTATAAAACATATAGTTCAAAACGTTTATGTCGCTCCCGTTCATAATCAAATTCATCACTGCGATTTTGATATGTTCTGGTCTAAACATCACACCGCTACTGTAAGTGCTGTTCTTAGAGCCATAAGTGGTGGTCCCGTTTACGTAAGTGATGAAGTTGGCAATACCGAAGTCGAACAGTTAAAGCCCCTTGTAACCCCAAGCGGCGATACCTGGCGTTTTGAAAATGCCGCAATGGTAACAAGCGACCTTTTCTATACCGATTGCAGTAAAATGGAAGTTCCACTTAAAGTATGGAACAAATTTGGCGATAACCTTGTGGTTGGTGCTTTTGGTATTACTATTGATAAAATTGTTAAGGGCAGCTTTAAATTAAGTGATATCCCCAACGTCAACGGCAAATATTTGGTACACGACTTTTTCGGTGATAAATATTTTGTTTTGGATAATGACAGTAAAATTGATTTAGAAACTCCCTACAATGAATGCTCACTTTATTCTCTTTACAAAATTTATGATGATAACACAGTTAAAATCGGCGATAAAACCTATTATGCCGAAGCCGCCGATCCTAATCCCCAAGCCGCTCTGCTTGAGGATATAATAAAAGAATAAGTAAATATGATCTAAAATATCATATGAACAAAAAAGATTTAATAAAATATCTAAAAGCCGAAGAAGAAATCGCTTATATACATGGTTGGGACTTCTCGCATATTGATGGTAGATATTCAGAATGTACTGATTTTCCATGGGACTACCAAAAAGCAATAAAAAACCATTTAACACCTGAAAAAATGCTATTGGATATTGATACAGGTGGTGGAGAATTTCTTTTATCCTTAGAACATCCATATAAAAATACCGCAGCCACCGAAAACTATCCTCCCAACGTGAAGCTTTGCAAAGAAAAACTAACCCCATTAGGAATTGACTTCCGTAAAGCCGATGGGGATAGCAAATTGCCCTTTGATGATAATTCCTTTGATATTGTTATAAATCGTCACGGTAGTTTCAACCCAATAGAAATTTTCAGGGTGCTCAAAAAGAGCGGTGTTTTCATCACCCAACAGGTAGGTGCCGAAAACGATAGAGAATTAGTAGAACTGCTTTGCGATAAACTTCCCCCGCCTTTTCCAAATCAATATGCCCAAAAAGTATCAGACGATTTTAAAAATATAGGCTTTAAAATATTGCAACAAGAAGAATGTTTTTGCCCTATTAGATTTTTTGATTTAGGTGCACTTACCTGGTTTGCTCGTGTTTTGCCCTGGGAGTTTCCAAATTTTTCGGTTGATAATAATATGGAAAACCTGATAAACGCACAAAAGATATTAGAAAACAAAGGATATATAGAGGGCAAGGCTCACCGTTTCTTTATATTAGCACAAAAATAATTCTTGTTATTTGATGAACTAATATTGTTTTGCTTTTTTAAGAAATCACAGTTTTTAAAAAAACTGTGATTTTTTTGTTTTTGTTATTGCAAAATATGTAATTTTATGAGATAATATATGATAATATTTTTATCAAAGAGGTTTATTATGGAAATTAGTACAAAAAAACAACGAAGTAGTTTTTCAGGCAAATTGGGTTTTATACTCGCCGCAGCGGGCTCGGCAGTAGGTCTTGGTAACATTTGGCGTTTCCCCTACCTTGCAGCCAAATACGGTGGCGGAATATTTTTGCTCACCTACATAATTTTATCGGTAACCTTTGGCTTTGCCCTTATGGTTGCAGAAATTGCAATCGGCAGAAAAACCGGGCTTAGTGCTGTTGGCGCCTTTGAAAAACTTAATAAAAAATTCTCATTCATTGGATACTTAGGTGCATTAGTACCTATTATAATTTTACCATATTATTCTGTTATAGGCGGTTGGGTTGCAAAATATTTTTTTGCTTTTACCACAGGTGATGCCACCAAAGCTGCAAATTCAACATATTTTACAGACTTTATCGGAAATGCATCCGAGCCGCTTTTGTGGTTTGCAATATTTTTAGGAATAACAGCAATCGTTGTATTGCTGGGTGTTGAAAAAGGCATCGAAAAGGTAAGCAAAATTATGATGCCTGTTTTAATAGTGCTTTCAATTGGCATTGCCGTTTACGTAATGTTTATTCCCGGTGCTATAGATGGTGTTTCCTACTATATCACTCCCGATTTTTCTAAATTCTCAATAATGACGGTTGTTGCCGCTATGGGTCAACTTTTCTATTCTATGTCCCTCGCAATGGGTATAATGATTACCTACGGCTCATATATGAAAAAAGACGTAAGTATTGAAAATTCTACCCACCAAATAGAAATTTTTGATACCGGCATTGCCTTTTTAGCAGGTCTTATGATTGTGCCTGCGGTATTTGTTTTCAGTCCCGATAAATTGGGAACTCAAGCAGGCCCCGGTCTTATGTTCCAGACATTACCTTCAATATTCAAAAATATGCAAGGCGGTGCCATATTTGGAGCAGTATTCTTCTTGCTTGTGCTTTTTGCAGCTCTTACTTCTTCCATTTCCCTTATGGAAACTGTTGTTTCAATCTTCCAAGATAAATTTAAGTGGAGCAGAAAATTCTCCTGCTTTATTGTATTAGGTATTTGTATAGTATTGGGACTTCCCTCTTCTCTTGGTAATGGACCTCTCGCTTCAATCACAATTATTGGTATGTCCTTCTTGGATTTCTTTGACTTTATAAGCAACAGCGTACTAATGCCAATAGTTGCACTTCTTACATGTATATTTGTAGGTTACTTCCTTAAAACCAAAACCATTGAAGATGAGGTTGAACTCTCAGGAAAATTCAGATTAAAGGCACTGTTTAAGATAATGATTAAATACATTGCACCTATTTTCTTGCTTTTAGTTTTAATCTCTTCTATTTTAAATGCATTTGGTGTAATAAGTATTTAATTTTCTATGAGGAATAACAAATGAAAAGAAATAAGCAAAGTGACGTTCCAAAGCCTAAGCTTTTAAAAAGATTTTTACCCTACTATAAAAATTACAAAGCGACCCTTATTTTAGATTTATTTTGTGCTGCACTTACCACCATTTGCGAACTTATTTTGCCCCTTATTGCAAGGCAAATCACAGGCTATGCAACCAGCAACATCAAAGCCCTTACAACTAAACTGATTGTAACTTGGGCGGCTTTTTACATTGTTTTAAGAATAATAGACACTTTAGCCAACTACTATATGGCATCGGTTGGACATATAATGGGTGCAAAAATTGAGACCGATATGCGTCGTGACTTTTTTGGGCATTTGCAAAAGCTTTCGTTCACCTATTATGACAGTGCAAAGGTCGGCACCTTAATGTCACGCATTACTAACGACCTTTTTGACGTTACCGAGTTTTCCCACCATTGTCCTGAAGAATTTTTCATTGCAGGAATTAAAATTCTTGCATCCTTTATAATTCTTTGCACAATGAGCGTGCCTTTAACCCTTATTGTATTTGCCGTAATACCCGTTATGATTTTAGTTTTGGCAAAATATCAAAGAAAAATGAAAGAGGGCTTTCGCCAATCACGCACTCAAATCGGTGAGCTTAACTCTCAGGTTGAGGATAGCCTACTTGGTATAAGGGTGGTTAAATCCTATGCCAAGGAAGATTATGAGCAAGAAAAATTCAATAAAGGCAACGAGGTTTTTCTAAAGGTAAAAGAGGGCGTTTACAAG
Organism: Acutalibacteraceae bacterium; assembly: GCA_045534095.1. GTDB lineage: Bacteria > Bacillota > Clostridia > Oscillospirales > Acutalibacteraceae > UMGS1279. The sequence continues at coordinate 23,763 of JAZSJA010000005.1, forward strand.
GTTATGGGTGCCTTTCAATCCTTTACCCGCCTTTTTGACGGACTTATGTACATCATAGTAGTTGCTGTTGGTGCCTTTTTCCTAAAGGATGGCATTATAACCGCAGGCGATTACGTAGCCTACCTTCTTTTTGTTTCTACCCTTATGACCTCGGTTCGCAGAATTGTAGAATTTTCGGAACAGTTTAACCGTGGTATGACGGGTATTGAACGTTTTTCAGAAATTATGGATATTCAGCCCGACATTAAAGATGATAAAAACGCAACCGAACTTAAAAACGTTAGAGGCGAAATTGAGTTTAAAAAGGTTTCTTTCCATTATAATGAGGGAAACAAAGACGTTATTTCAAATTTAGATCTTAAAATAAAATCAGGCGAAAACATTGCACTTGTAGGGCCGTCGGGTGGTGGAAAAACCACGCTTTGCTCTCTACTCCCCCGTTTTTACGATATTTCCTCAGGTGAAATTACAATAGACGGCACCGATATTAAATCAATAACCCTAAAATCCCTAAGAGAAAACATTGGTATGGTAGCACAGGACGTTTATCTTTTCTCGGGCAGTATTAAAGAAAATATTGCCTACGGAAACCCTGATGCCACCGAGGAAGATATTATTGCCGCCGCAAAGCTCGCCGGTGCAGACGATTTTATAAAGGAGCTTCCTGACGGATATGCTTCCTATGTAGGCGAACGTGGAATTATGCTTTCGGGCGGACAAAAGCAGAGAATATCTATTGCCAGAGTATTCCTTAAAAATCCCCCGATTTTAATTCTTGACGAGGCCACCAGCGCCCTTGATAACGAAAGTGAAAGACTTGTACAAAAATCTCTTGAACGCCTTACAAAGGGCAGAACAACCTTTACCATTGCCCACCGCCTTACAACCATAAAAAATGCTGATAGAATTTTGGTGCTTACCGAAAACGGCATTGAGGAATCGGGAAATCATAAAGAGCTTCTCCAAAAAGGCGGACTTTACAGCGAGTTTTATAAACTCTATTCAGCAGACTAAATAAACATTTTAAATCCTTAAAAAACAAAAAAACAGAACGTTGAATGCGTTCTGTTTTTTTGTTTAGATTAAGCATTTTTGCTAAATTCAAGTTCTTCTTTAAAAACGGCAGCAGGTATCGTAGCCGTATATGACGATACGTTAAGAATAGTTTCGCCATCTATCTGCAATGCTACAGGACGGTCAAATTCTACCGTAATTTCATTGCCTGTTAAAACCTCTACGTATTTTGAATGTTTTATATGTTCTCCCTTAAATAACGAGGGAAAAATCATTAAGGTTTTTAATTTGCCCGAATTATGAAAAATCATCGTGGATAGTTTACCGGAATTGCGTTTTTGGTACGGTGTAGGCATCATTCCACCACCATAAAAACGTCCGTTCATAGTAGGTGCAATCCACACCTTATTATATTCTGTAGTTTTTCCATCAACCGTTACCCTTGCTTTTGTGGGTTTATAATGAAACAACAACCCTTTAATGGCAATTGAAGAATAATTAACTTTTTTACCGGATTTTTTCTTTATTTCATCACCTATCTCACAGCAATATCCATCAATACCATAGCCTACCCCATTGATAAAACGATAACGCTTACCTTTAACCATAACACATGGCAGAGATTTTATGTAATCGGTAATTGAAAAAGGAGCACACTCTTTTGAATAACCTAAGTCATGTGCAAAATCATTTCCCGTTCCGTTTGGAAAATAAAGTACCTCGTTGTTGATGTTCACTCCATCGACATTATTGATAAATTGATTAAGCGTTCCGTCACCGCCTGCCAGAATAATATAGTCATCCTCTTTAAGGCCTGACATAAATACACCGTAATTTGAAATCTCGGTAACGTCTATATATTTAATTTCATCGTCTATAATAATTTCCAAAGTTTTTACACTTTCAAGGCTATCTGTGTTACCCGCTTTTGTATTATATATAATGTATGCCGTTGCCATATTTTACGCTCCTGTTTAGTTTTTAAATATTGTATATTTATATTTACAACTAAACTTCAACTAAATATCAATTTTTGTTGAAAAAAAGCGTCAAATACACAAAAACGACATTTTTACTTTGCGTATAACACTACGGTAAATTTACAGCCACCGCCATCTATATTTTCGGCAGTAATCTCTCCGCCCTCCATAGTAAGGATTCGTTTTACCAAAGCAAGTCCCAAACCATTACCCTCAGATTTATGTGACGTGTCCGCTTGGTAAAATTTATCAAATAAATGTTTCTTTGCTTCTTCTGACAAGCCTTCGCCTTGATCGGAAATGGTAAAAATAAATTTATCTTTTTTGTTTTCGAGTTTTATTGATATTACACTATCAATTGGCGTAAATTTAATAGCATTGCTTATAAGATTACTCCAGATATGTCGCATCATTAACTCGTTGCCGTTATACTTTGCATTATCAAGTTCAACGTCAAATTCTATGTTTTTTGTCTCCCAAGCAGTTTCAAGGGCAACAATGCTTTCTCTGATTTGCTCATCTAAAGAAAATAACTCTTTTTTGGTATATGACTGATTTTCTATTTTAGAAAGAAGCAATATGTTGCTTACAAGAGAAGACAATCGACCGGTATTAAAAAGTATTTTTTTAACATATTCCTGTTGATCAGCATCCAAATTTTCGCATCCTTGCAGGAGCGTGGAATAGCCTTCGATTGCATTGATTGGCGTTTTTATCTCATGGGACACATTGGAAATAAAATCAGTTTGTAAAATTTCTGTTGTATTAAGTTCGTGCATCATTAAATTAAATCCGGCGTATAATTCTTTTATTTCTCCCGACGAAGATTTATTTGTATCCAACTTTACTGATAAATCGCCGTTAGCAACCTTTTCCATCGCCTGGCACACGTTTTTAACGGGATTAAAAAACGCTTTTGATACAATCGCAGTCAATACGCTGCCAATAATAAGGCTGATAATAATATATTCTACCACAGCAGGCAGAGTCCAATAAGGATTTAGCGTATTCACAACATAATCGGCAAGAAACGCAATGCCAATGCACACTAATAACTCCATCTGTACCCACAGAACCATTCGTACTCTTAATGTAAAAATTTCTCTTTTTCGATTATGAATTTCATTAAAGATTTCTCTGGTTTTCATTTTTTATCACCTTGTATCCGACGCCGCGAATTGTTACAATATCAAAATCTTTATTTTCCTTAAATCGCTCTCGCAACCTACCTATATGCACGTCTACCGTATGGGTATCACTTTCGGTATCATACCCCCAAACATCATCCATCAACTGTTGGCGTGTAAAAATACGTCCTGGGAAAGAAGCCATTTTATATAATAGCATAAACTCCTTTTGCGGAAGCATAATACTGCTTTTTTCACTTGTTACGGTAAAAGTATCGCATTCAAGCACAGTCCCACCTATAGTTTGCTTTCGCTCACTTATCATTTGTGCTCGACGAAGGAGTGCCTTAACCCGAAGTACCATTTCGTTTACGTTTATCGGCTTTACCATATAATCATCTGTACCCGAAAGAAATCCTTGGCGCATATCGTCAAACGCGTGCTTTGCAGTAATCATCAAAACGGGTACGGTGCTCCCTGCCTCTCGGAGCATACTAACTAACTCATAACCATCCATTACAGGCATCATAATATCTGAAATAATAAGATCAAAATATTCTGAATAAGTAGCATCAAGTGCTTCTTTTCCGTTTTCGACCTCTTTTACCATATATCCGTTTTTTATGAGAACGTGGGCAAATAAGTGCCTTAATTCGCTATCATCTTCTGCAATTAAAATTTTAAGCATTTTATTCATCCTTTTAAAGAAAATATACGTTTACATTTTAGTATTTTACTACGCTAATTTCAACTAAGTATAAATTAAATATCAACAATTGTTGAACTTTAATTGAAGAACTGTTGAATTTTGCTTTATATAGTTATTATATTAAAGACATTATACCAAATTCGAGGAGAATAAAATGGAATACTTATATTGCAGTTTGATTGGCTATTTTATCGGCACATTCAATCCCTCATATATTATCGCAAAAATACATGGTTTTGATATACGCACAAAGGGGTCCGGAAATGCCGGAGCCTCTAACACGTTGATTCTTTTTGGAAAAGTTATGGGTGTAATATGTGCTATATTAGATATCGGCAAAGCGTATTTGGCGGTATTTTTAACAGAAACCTTGTTTTGCAACTTTGAAAATGCGTTTTCGGTTACCGGAATAGCCTGTGTAATTGGACATATTTATCCCTTTTATATGAAATTCAAGGGAGGCAAAGGGCTTGCCTGCCTTGGAGGAATTATTCTGTATTTTAACTGGAAAGTTTTTTTAATTATGCTAGGTGCAGAAATTCTAATTGTTCTTATTACCGATTACATATGCTTTGTTCCCATAACCGCTTCTTTAGCCTTTCCCTTTATATACAAAATTATGGAAAACAATTTATCAGGGGCTTGCCTTCTTGCTATCATTACTATTTTAATGATCATTAAGCATATTGAAAATCTAAAAAGAATTGGCAACGGCACAGAAATGCGTTTTAGTTTCCTTTGGAAGCCTGATAGAGAAATGGATCGAATGAAAAACAATCTTTCCGAGACCTTCAAAAATGTAGACGAACACTTTTCGGGTAAATAAAGCTCTAAGTCGAATATATATTAACTATTTTTAATATTCAATTATAATGGTATTATTTTCTTTGTATAAGCACAAAACATATTAATTTTAGCACAAAACAAATTTTTTTTAATTTACTTATTGACTTATTTTTTTAATCAATTATAATTGTTTTGTAAATACAGTTATAAACTGTAATGCAAAGGAGATATTTTTATGGAACCTATTAAAATTGGTATTGTGGGCATTGGTCGTGCAGGCTGGGGCGCTCACACAGTAGAAATCGCAGACAAGGAAGATATGTTTAAAATTGTTGCCGCTTGTGATATTATTGATGAGCGTAACGAAATTATGGCAGAAAAATACGGTTGCCGTACATACACCAAGGTAGAGGATCTTATAAACGATCCCGAGGTTGAACTTGTAGATATTGCAACCCGTTCTTGTGACCACTATAAGCACGCAAAAATGGCACTTGATGCCGGAAAAGCCGTTTTGGTTGAAAAACCCCTTTCGGTTGAGTACGAAGAAGCAAAAGATTTAATGGATAACAGCAACAAACCCGGCAAACCCCGACTTTTTGTTCGTCACAACCGTCGCTTTGAGCTTGCCTTTAACGAGGTTTTAAACACTATCAATTCGGGCTTATTGGGTGACGTATACGAGGCTGGTACCACCTGCATGAATTTTGATTTTCGTGATGACTGGCAGACCCTTAACGAATTTGGTGGCGGTCTTTTCAGAAACTGGGGTCCCCACCTTATTGACCACTGCTTAAATCTTTTAGGCGCACCCGTTGCCGACACCTATAGCGAATTTAAGCATGTAACCGCAGGCGGTGACTGTGAGGATCACATTTACATCAGACTTTTAGGCGAAAATGATCGCACCGTAACCCTGAGCCTTTCGGGTGCTGACGCACTTCCAAGAGCACGTGAGTTTTACGCTTATGGTAATCGCGGTGCCATTGAAACGGTTGGTAACCACGTTAAAATCCGTTATATCAATCCTGAGCAGATTATTCCTGAACCCGTGGCAAATCCCGGCTCACCTGAAATGAGTTTTGGCAAAAGCGGTACTTTTGCTACAAAAACTCCCATTGAATGGATTGAAAAGGAATACGAGCTTGAGGGTGAAGACCTTTCACAGATGTGGACACATCTTTACAAAGACTTCCGCGAAGGCGTTCCCTACCCCATCACTGATGCCGAAGCATTAGAGGTTATAAGAGTTATTGCAATGATTAAAAACAATACTAAGATTGTAAAAATTAATAAGAGTAAATAAATCAAAGCTCCGTGCATCATTTATTGCACGGAGCTTTGATTTATAAAATCTCATTAAAAAATTTCTTTTAACGCCGAAATAGCATCAGAGTTTAATGCTAAAGCAACTATACTTAAAACTGCTAAAATTATTCCCACAAATTTTAATGTGCCAATTTTCTCTTTAAAAAATACCACAGAATATATAGCTGAAAGCACCAAAACGCCACCATTATCAATGGTATAAAGAATAGTAACTACGTTACCTAAAAGGGGTATTAAAAGCATATAAACATTTATTGCCATTGCCGAAATAACAAGACATAAAGCAAGGGGAAAAACTGCGCTTTTTCCCACTTTGAATGCTTGTAACATATTCTTTTTTTCTTTTAAAGCAAGTTGAAGCAAAGCAATTAAACCCATACCTCCAAAAGTAATTATTATCATTTCGTTGCTTTCGTTCTTAGCGTATACGTTTTGAATTTTTAAAAATGTTCCGTAAAATCCATTACTAACAAATAAAATGACACAGTATATATAATAAATAAATGCTGTACCTTTAAGTTTCATATCCTTATAATTCATAAGAACAAAAGAAACAAGCATAACTGCAATAGCAAGATACTGGTGAATTTCCAAATTGCTTCCCGTGAACATTTCGTAAACGGCAGGTATAACAATTCCGCCAAAAAGCATAGCAACATTCATAAATGCGTATGAGCCTTTAGTTCCCGCCCTAATTATAGCAGTATTGTAACCAAAAAGTGCAATTGCATTAAGAAAACCAAGGCAAATAGTAAAAAGAGAGGGTGAAAAATTAAATCCTATCCATTTTGCTAAAATTTCATCAGATGATGCATTAATATCAAACGCCATCCAAACAAGGGTAAAAACAACTATAAATGCACCCTGCAAAACGCAAAAAACCAAAGAAGATAAATCTCCTCTACCCTTATATTTTTTATCAAAAAAATTACAAAATAAAGTCTGTAAACTATAAAGAACAATTATAGTTATAATTAAAAATGCCTGCATAATTATTCTCCAATTTCTATATTTTTATTTTTTTCTATCCATTCTCTTAACCAATATTCGCTGGGAAGTCCTATTCCCATTACGCAGTTGGTTAAGAAAATCATACCGTCAATCTGCTTTTCTTTAAGCATTTTAAGTCCAAATTCGCACTGATGCTCCATTAAATCATTTGGAATGGGCTCACCCGACATATAGTCATAAATATAGATACCCAAATAAAGCTTTTTGTTTGGGAAAGCCTTTTTAACCGCCTTAAAGTTGGTTTCGAGCATAGGCAGATCCTTCATCTCCCAAGTCCAGAGCGAAAGTCCTGTAAAATTGTTCCAAAATTCGGGATTTTCGTCCCAAAGCCTTGCCTCAGCGTTGCTGATGTAAACGGTTGCCCATAGCTCCATAGGGCGACAGGCATTTTTAAAGGTGGAGGTGACACTGTTTAAAATAGCCTGATTTTTATCTTTCTTTTCAGTAAGCTCCTTTAAAAGGGCTTCATCTTCTATATTCCCAAGGTCATCGTTAAAAAATAAATCGTCAGCAAAACCACCCATAACATTGGGGTATTTTTTTGCCATATCACAAATGAAAGCCTCTTCATTACCGCTTCTAAAACCGCCCGAGCCTGTAACGCTCCACAGAACTCTATCTAAACGGCAAAAGCTCTCGGCATAACCTAAGGCATCATATGAAAAAGGCACAGGCTCGCCGCCCGAAGATCCGACCATAATTATGTTGGGTATATCAAGCATAAAACATCCTTCGGCAGGGGTGATACGAGATTTTTTTAAATAGTGCTGATGTGTAGGCGATTTACCAAGCGATGGATCATCATCATGAGCACAACTGGCAAAAAGCCATAATTTATCTCTTACTGTCATAAACACACATCCTTTTTTTAATTATGCCTATTAATGATAACTTAAATAGTATAAAAAATCAATCTATTTAGTTATAACTTTTCAAACTTTTTTAAATAAAAAGGATAATATGCAACGCACATTACCCCTTTTATAATTTTCTTATGTTGTATAGTTTGATAGACGCTTGAAATACATTAGCCTATATTGATTTTTTATATAAAGTTGGGTGAAGCAATCAAATGCCATATATTAACTGCGGGTAATTGCTGATGATTTACCGCATTACAGCCATAACCTCTGAAGAGTAAAATTTCTTCATCCAGCTCATCAATTTTATCTATATCCCCCGCCATAAAGGAAATAAGTCGTTCCCTTGCAAAACGAAGTCGCATTAAAAGTGCACCTATTCTGATTTCGATAACATCTACACCGTG
>JAZSJA010000041.1:0-25287 GCA_045534095.1 Acutalibacteraceae bacterium
TAACACAATGCTTATTGCCGAGCAGGTAACAGATTTATTGCCCACAACTAAAGAGCAGAACGTTTATGAAGATAAAGGCTATGAACCCCTTATTATTCAGCTTGACCACAATAATACAACAGGCGGCGGTATTGGTATGAGTTACATCATCCGCCTTGCAGATGGCAGCTTTATCATTGTGGATGGTGGTCATACCGAAACCTATTTTGATAACGCAAATCGCCTTTATAAACTACTTCGTCAGTATACTCCCGAGGGAGATATTAAAATTGCGGCTTGGTTCTTAACCCATTGCCATAGCGACCATATAAGCGGTTTCTCAAGCTTTATTGAGCGTTACGGGGCACAGATTAACATAGAACAGCTTATCTATAATTTTGACACCTATGAGCATTATGAGTGGGGTAAAAATGACTCCTTATTAGGCTATCAGGGTTATGAATTCTTTGATATTGTTGTTAAACTTAATCCCCAAATTAAAATTTCTACTTGCCACAGTGGTTACAAATATCATATTCGCAATGCAGTAATTGACATTATGTACACTTTAGAGGATAACTTCCCCAAAGTGCTTGGCGTAAGCCTTTCGGATACAAATAACACTTCTACTGTCTTTAAGGTTTCCTTTACCGATGAGGACGTAGACCAAACTCTCCTTATTACAGGCGATAGCGGTACAGTAGAGTCTGCAGGTTTGCTTAGCAAGTATCAGGGTGATGAACTTAAATCCACCTTTGTTCAGGCAATTCACCACGGTATAGCTTACGGCAAATATGAACTTTACGGCAAAATGAATCCTGAGGTTGTATTATTCCCCGCATCTGCAGGACGTCTTATGAATGTGCTTAGCGAAAAACAAAACAGTTATTTTGTAAAAGAAGATAGCGTTAAAGAGGTTGTTCTTTCCGATTATGGCACAAGAGTTTTCGCCCTTCCTTACACCCCTCCTGAGGGACTTACAGGTATGAGCAAATTTACACTCCCAAAAGATTTTAACGTATCAGATCCATCTAATTCTAATTCCTATGTAGGTGTTTCAATCCGTAAAGCGGGGGAGAACGGTGACGCTAAGCAAGCCCTTAGATTTAAGTTCCAAATCCCCGAGCATATTATTCTTGCTAGTACCGAGGATGGATATACAGTTGCCGAGTACGGTATGATGGTTAGCGAGAATAACGCAAATCTTAATTACTATGAGGGCAATAAGGCTTTTGAGACCGCAGAAGATGGCAAAAGAGTATTTAAGGCTGTTGCTTATAATAAGGCAGAGGGCAAAAAGGTAGTTTATGATTACGTCAGCTATCTAAATGCAAATGATGATAATCTCCGCTCAACTCAGTACACCTGTGCCCTTTACAATATAGGTGTAGATAAATTTGGCAAAACCGATTATTCCAAGTATGATACAACCTATTACGTTCGTTCATACATTGCCTTTAAAAATGCAAGCGGAGAGGTAAAGGTGTGTTATGGCGAACTTCAATCTGCAAGCGTATTCGCAGTAATGAAGGAAGCTTTGCAATCTGATAACGTAGACGATGTTAATTACGTTAAGGATTTTCTTGATGGTAAAATAGCAGGCTTTGAAGCAGATGCATCTGATATTAAAACTGCTTGGAACAGTAACTCTGACCGTCAATCCATTTATACTCCTGCAAATTAGTTTATTGATATAAATTTTCCTTCCCTAAAAATGGCTGTGTGGCAAAACACCACACAGCCATTTTTAAATGTGATAAAAGAGGGATAAAAACTTATTTGAAACTAGTAATTTTTCTTTAGAATACCTACTAAAACGGTAATGTCGTCGTTGTGTCCATCACTTCTACGGCGGCGGGCGGCAAAGGCAATTTCATCGGCGAGTTGTTGGGCGGAGCCAATGCTCCAATCGTTAATTATTCCGCTTATCCAGTCGGTACCCTCGGTAATAACTCCATCCGAAACCATTACCACAATATCCTCGGTTTTTAGGTTTATTTTAGCCTTGTCAAAGGAAATGTTGCGAAGTATTCCGGGCGGTAGAGAGGTACTTTCGGCCTTGCCAACACCTGCGTTTCGTTTTACAAAGGTTGGAGCAGCACCCGCCTTTAAAAGTTCACATTCTCCGCTAAAAAGATCAATGGCGGCTATGTCAATTGTGGCTAGGGATTCGTCGGTAGATTTAAAAAGCATAGATGAATTTATAATTTTCAATGAGCAATCATAACCAAAACCGCTTCTGAGCATTCGGCTAAAAAGTCCCGATACCATAGCGGAATCTACCGCCGCACGACCGCCCGTTCCCATTCCGTCTGAAATAAGCAGTATGAATCTGCCCCGTCCGTCGCTAAAATATCTTGCAGTATCTCCGCATAGCTTGCCTTTTTCTTCGGGGATTTGCGAAAGTCCCAATTCTATTTTAAAATTAGGCCTTTCGGTTATAAAAATATATGCTTCATCGCCACTTGAACTAACCATAGGCTTGTCAAAATCCCTACCTACCGCTAATGAAAGATTTTTGAGTATAGCCATTTTATTTACAGGTAGATCGGCTACCCCTCTTATATGAATATCCGCAGAAATTCTTCCAAATTTATCCTTTGCGGCGATGCAATTTACAGCGTGGTAGCCCAAATTTTTTAAAGATAAAATAATATTTTCTGCCGCCTTGTTGTCGTGACAAACATCGTATTTAAATTCCTCCGAAAGGTCACTAAGCATTTTGGAAATTCCATCAAATTGGTCGCTTATAACGTTTCTTACCTCTTTTAGCCTAAGCTCGGCGGCTTTTTTTGTTTCGTATTCTGCACAATACCGTTTTATAGAATCCTCAAATTTACTTAATCTAAGGCAGTTGAATTTGGAATTTTCCTTTTCATTTTTTGTTGATTTTGTTTTTAGTCTGTTCCACGTTGCAAGGGCATCGGTTGCGGTGATTTCTCTAGCCGTTTCCCAACAATGCCGCCTTAAACTGCAACCTCCGCAAACCTCCTCTTCCACTTTGTTAAGGGTGGTGTCAAAATCGGGGGAATTTATTTTTCCAAGTTTTGTCGCCACATCCTCTACCGTTTCGTATATGTCTTTAAGTGCACCGCTTGCAAATTCAAGCCGCATAATAAGGGCACCCTTTACGCTGTCCAGCCGTGAAATTTCGGTGGTGGGGGATAAAAGGCCTCCAATATATCCAATCAGGCTTTTGGGTAGAATTAAAAAAATCCCTGAGCCAATCATCGCCTCAAAAAACAGTATGGTAATTAAATTATTTTCCCCTATTATAAGTGTGGAAATCAAGGTGGTCGCAAGGTAGGCGATTATCATACCAATAGAGCCTAAAGCAGAAAAAATTCCGCATATCAACCCCGAAAAAGCAAAGGTTACAGAACCGGCAAAATATTCGTGCCCCGCTATGGATAGCACAAAGCTTATAATTGTACCGCTAACTGCACCGTATGAGGCTTGTCCGTATCTTGCAGTTGCAAGAATAACCGAAACCGCCAAAATACGCCCAATGGAGAGCCCAAAAATTCCGTATTTTGAGAGGGCTAAAAGCATTACTGCGGCAAAAAATGAAAGAGCGGTTGTTTCTTTAATATCGGTACCGCTTTTTTCAAAAGCCGATATGTTAAAAACAATTGCAACAAAGTAGGCGGTACTGCCCGCCAAGGTGGATTCGCTTATTACGTCGGCTAGATTTCCGCCGTAAGAGGTGCTTACTGCCAGACGTATAATTCCCGCTGCTAAAAAGGATAAGCATCCTGAAAAAATAGGTGAGCGGCTGAATTTTTCGTTACCAAGAATTACTCTTACGGTGGTTATGGCAAGTACCGACGCAGCATATACAAATCCGCCGCCTGAAAGATTAAATAAATATCCAAGTGCCGCCCCCGAAGAAGCGGCAGAAAGATATTTTCTTTTTACACCACCCGTAAATGCGGCACCAAAGGGGAGAAGTCCGTTCATTATGGGTGCGTTTGAAAATAAAAAAGCACATATAGCTGTTGCGATATGTAAAAGCACACCAATAGTGGTATCGTTTTTAGTGGTTTTTTCCTTAATAAGCTCTGCGTTTGTTGTGGCTTTCAAAATTGTCATCCTTTCGGCTAATAATTACATTCATTATAATCTTTAGTAGCCGAAGAAAATGTCAAAGTAGGGTGTCGATAAGAATTTTTTATTGATTTATAAAGTCGGTATAAATGTTTTTAACCGAAACGTCGGGAGAATAATACCATTTCTCTATTTTATCGTCATTTGTAAAATATTTTATAGGAGGTGTATTATTTCCCTCAAAAGTGTCAATAATAATTAGTTTGATTTTCATTTTTTCAGGAATTATGCTTTTTATGTAAACGCTGGCGTGCATACCTGCTACTGCATCGGCTTTTGGCTCGGCAAGGCCTGCAAGATTAGGTGAAAGCTCAACAAAAACCCCATAACTCTCCACAGAGCGGATTATTCCCGTTACCGTTTGCCCCTCTTGAAAATAGGCGGCGTTTTCCATCCAGGTGCCAAGGAGTTCTTTGTGTGAGAGGGTAACTCTGCAGTTTTCGTCAATGGATTTGATAATCGCTTTTATGTTATCACCAACCGAAAATCTGTCAGATGGGTGAGATATTCGTGAAACTGAAATCGCATCTATGGGGAGCAGTGCAATAATTCCGCAGCCTATATCACAAAAAGCACCAAAACTTTCCAAGTGGGTTATTCTGGCATCAACCACACTACCCGGAGTTTGGTGATTCAGATACTCATTTATACATTTTTCTTGTGCTTTTTTTCGGGATAACTCGGCGTAAAATTTCCCTGAAGCATCGGTTTTTATTTGCTCAACCGTAAAGCAAACGGGTTTCCCGACTCTTGATATAAGTGCAATATCACGCACCTTGCCCTCGTTAATTCCAAGTGCACCTTCATTTCTTTTTATTATACCCTTCATACAACCTAAATTAACCGTAAGATTATGTTCTGAGTCGCACATTAAAACGGTGGCTTCAAGTATAATTTCTTTGCTTTTTGCTTCGGTCAGGGAGAGAGGGGACGAAAGCCATTTGCGATTTTCAGTCGTATTTATTCTTTTACCCTCTGGTGTATATAAATTCATTATCATATCAGTCCCTCGTTTTCTATTTGTTACTAAAATCTATGCAGAATTTCTCCAAAAAGAACTGCTAAGGTTGAAAATATAAAAAATATATGATAAAATATTTCCAAAACTTTAAGATGTGAGGGATTTAAAATGTCTGTTGCAATAATTACGGGTGCATCTTCAGGAATAGGCTCAGAGCTTGTTAAACAACTGGAAAATCATACAGAGGGAATTGATGAGATTTGGGCAATTGCCCGACGGGAAAATCTTTTAGAGGAGCTTAAAGAAAAAACGAAAATTCCTCTAAGGGCTATACCTTTGGATTTAACCGATTCTACCAGTTTTGATATTTTGGAAAATATGCTAAAATCCGAACAAAAGGAGGTTGGCGTACTAATAAACTGTGCCGGCTATGGGAAATTTGGAAATTATGATGATATTGAAAACTCTAAAGCACTTGGTATGATCGATTTAAACTGCCGTGCTTTGGTTGGCGTTACAAACATAACCATCCCCTTTATGAAAAGGGGCTCTAAAATACTGCAAATATGCTCTATTTCAGCCTTTCAGCCCCTTCCTTTAATGGCGGTTTATGCCGCAAGCAAGGTGTTTGTATTAAATTATTCAAGGGCACTGTATACTGAGCTTAAACCCCGCGGTATTTCGGTAACCGCCCTTTGTCCCGGTTGGGTTGATACTCCATTTTTTAAAACTGCAACCGATACCAAAAATCCCGGTGCCGTAACAAAATATGCCTTTATGCAATCGCCTGAAAGGGTTGTAAAGCAAGGTCTGAAAGCTATGAAAAAAGGTAGAATGGTATCCATCGTAGGGGGACAAAACAAAATACTTTATGTAATAAATAAAATACTTCCTGTAAAACTTGTTATGAAAACCTGGCTTAAAACTCAAAAATAAAGCAACAATCAAAAAAGCAGAAATTTTCAGGTGAAATAAAAATCGCACTCCGCCTTTAATGGGCGGAGATTTTTTTTGCAAAAAATATAAAAAAATCCAAATTAAATCTTGTGTATTCAACTAAGTTATGATATACTAAAATAGAATATTTGTATTATGAAGAGGTATGCACTTGGAACAGCTTATTTATCTTGATAACAGTGCCACCACAAAACCTTGTAAGGAGGCTGTGGCGGCTGCAGTTAACGCCATGGAAAACAGTTACGGCAATCCTTCATCCCTATATGAATTTGGAATGGTGGCAGAGGACGAGGTTACAAATGCCAGAGGTCTTTTAGCCAAATCCCTTGGTTGTCGTGATGATGAAATATATTTTACGTCCTGTGGAAGCGAAAGTAATAACACTGCAATATTTGGTGCGGCTGAGCTACTTTGTCGTAGCGGTAAACATATAGTAACCACTACAATGGAGCATCCGTCGGTTTTGGAACCAATAAACGCTTTGGAAAAAAGGGGATATGAGATAACCAGACTTTCTCCAAATTCTAAAGGTTTAATATTGCAAGAGGATATTGAAAAGGCAATTCGAAGGGATACTATTTTGTTGTCGATTATGTACGTCAATAACGAGGTAGGTTCAATTCTTCCCGTAGAAAAAATCAAAAACTTATGTCTTAAAAAGGGTAGCCCCGCCTTAGTTCATATTGACTGTGTGCAAGCCTTTGGAAAACTTAAAATAAATGCTAATCAAATTGGAGCAGATTTAATTTCTATCAGTGCGCATAAAATTCACGGAATAAAGGGCGCAGGCGCATTATTTGTTAAAAAGGGAGTTAGACTTCCCACCTTTATTATGGGCGGCGGACAAGAAAAAGGTCTGCGTTCCGGTACCGAGGCGGTGCCTGCCATAGCGGCCTTTGGTGCGGCGGTTAAGGCTCTGCCTGATTTGAACAAAACTGCACAAAGCGTTTTGGAAATTAAAAACTACTGCGTCGAAAGATTAAAAGAATTTGAAAACGTTAAAGT
This sequence comes from Acutalibacteraceae bacterium, assembly GCA_045534095.1. Lineage (GTDB taxonomy): Bacteria > Bacillota > Clostridia > Oscillospirales > Acutalibacteraceae > UMGS1279. The sequence continues at coordinate 7,010 of JAZSJA010000041.1, forward strand.
AAATTCCCCAACTGAAGGTAGCCCGTACATACTTAATTTTTCTTTTTCGGGTTATCGCTCTGAAACGGTATTACATCATTTAGAAAGATATGGAATATGCGTTTCAAGCGGTAGTGCTTGCAGTAAAGGCAAGGGAAGCTACGTTTTGCGTGAAATGGGGCTTAACCAAGCACTTGTAGATAGTGCCATAAGATTAAGCTTTAGCCGTGAAACAACCACAGGGGATATTGATAAGCTTATGGATGCTTTAAAATTGGCATTAAATCTTAGAAAATCAAAGCAATAGGGAGATACTATGAAAGAGATTATTTTAATAAAAAACGGTGAGTTGGCACTTAAAGGCCTTAACCGTATGAATTTTGAAAATGCACTTATCAAAAACATAAAAACTGCCATAAATGGTTTGGGTGCTACAAATATAACCAGAGCCCAGTCTACAATCACCATTGAACCTATGGATGATGATTATCCATTTGAGGAGGCTCTTTTAAAAATCCAAAAGGTATTCGGTATTGCGGCTTTTTGCCGTGCAGCCGCAGTGGATAAGGATATGGATGAAATTTTAAAGCAGTGCGTGCCATACCTTAAAAACACAATGGAGAATGTAAAAACGTTTAAGGTAGAGGCAAAGCGTGCAGATAAAAAATTCCCCTTAACCTCTCCTGAAATATCCCGTCTGGTTGGCGGCGAGTTGCTTAAAAACTACCATCATTTAAAGGTGGACGTTCATAATCCCGAAATGGTTGTTACCGTAGAGGTAAGGGATAAATGGGCATTTATTCGTGCAGGTCAAATACACGGAGCAGGCGGTATGCCCGTTGGAACAGGCGGCCGAGCATCTATTCTTATTTCGGGTGGTATTGATAGTCCCGTTGCGGCTTGGATGATGGCAAAAAGAGGAATCGAGCTTGATGCGATTCACTTTGCAAGCCCACCTTATACAAGCCTTAGGGCAGAGCAAAAGGTTAAAAAGCTTTTAAGCAGAGTTGCGGCATACAGCGGTCCTATCCGTATGGGAATAGTGCCCTTTACCGAGCTTCAGCAAACAATCGCAGATAATTGTCCTGAGGAATATTTCACCCTTATAATGCGTCGTATGATGATGCGTATTAGCGAGCGTTTAGCTCAAAAAAGAAAAAGCTTAGCACTCATTACTGGTGAAAGCGTAGGTCAGGTTGCAAGTCAAACTCTGCCTGCCTTAGTTACAACCGATATAGTTGTTAATATGCCTGTTTTCCGTCCCTTAATCGGTATGGATAAAGATGAAATTGTGGAAATATCAAGAAAGATAGATACCTTTGAGATTTCAATAGAGCCATATGAGGATTGTTGTACCGTGTTTACTCCTAAACATCCACGTACACGCCCCACAACAGAAGCTTGTGAAAAAGCCGAGGCTATGTTTGATTTTGAACCCCTTATCGAGCAGGCTGTTGAAAATACTGTTTTTGAGATTATTGAGTAGAGGAGTTGTGATAAAATGAATGCTGAAATTATTTGTGTCGGCACAGAATTGTTGCTTGGCGATATCTTAAATACAAATGCGAAATTTCTCTCTGAAAAATTAGCAGAAATGGGCTTTAATTTATTTAGTCAGTCGGTTGTTGGTGATAATGCCGAACGCTTAGAACGACAAATATCGGTTTCCTTATCGCGTAGTAATATTGTTATTTTAAGTGGTGGACTTGGCCCTACCGAGGATGATATAACCAAGGAAACCGTTGCCAAGGTTTTGAACCTTACCTTGGAAGAGGATGCCGAAAGCCTTAAACGCATAGAATCATATTTTGCTCTTGTGGGCAGAAAAATGAGCGAGAATAATAGAAAACAGGCACTTAAAATAAAGGGCTCTACCATTATTCCCAATGAGCATGGAACAGCTCCCGGTATTTTCTTGGAGGTGCCAAACGGTGCCATAATTCTCTTGCCCGGTCCACCATCAGAGTTAATCCCTATGTTTAATAATAAGGTTGCTCCTATGCTTAATAAGTATAGCAGTAGCACAATTTTTTCACGCAACGTTCGTCTTTTTGGTGTTGGCGAATCTGCCGCGGCTGAGATTTGTGGTGATTTACTTAAAGGCACCAATCCTACGGTTGCAACCTATGCTAAAACCGGTGAGGTTGATATACGCGTAACCGCTTCTTCAGAGAACTTAGCAGTAGCTAAAGAGCTTTGCAATCCGGTTGTTAAAAAGCTTGAAGATCTGTTCGGAAATCATGTTTATGGTGTGGACGTAGATAATCTTCAACAAAAAGTAGTAGATCTTTTAAAGAAGAAAAATATGAAAATTGCTACCGCAGAATCTTGTACTGCCGGTATGCTTTCTGAAAGAATAACCGAGGTTGCAGGTGCAAGCGAGGTTTTTGAAATGGGCGTTACTGCCTATGCAAATTATGTAAAAATACAAGCACTCGGTGTTGATGCTAAGACTATAGATAAAAAAGGTGCAGTTTCGGAAGATGTTGCCGCCCAAATGGCTCAGGGCATAAGAGTAATGTGCGGTGCCGACGTTGGCGTAGGTATTACAGGTGTGGCAGGTCCCGGGCAAAGCGAGGGCAAACCCGCAGGCCTTGTATATATTGCTATTGCCGCAGATGAAAAGGTATACGTTCGCAAAATAATGTCCAGAGGAACCGATAGAGATACCACTCGTATTCTTGCAACCTCTACCGCCTTGGATATGGTCAGACGTTATTTAGAGGGTTGCGAGGATCTTCTTTCCTTTGGTACTGCTTTGGGTGAACCGATAAAGCTTATGGAGGGTTATGAAACTCCTGATAAATCAAAGCTATTATCTAAAAACACTAAAAAAGAAGCAGAGAAAAAGGTTGTTCAAATTTATAGCGATGAAGAGCTTATGGATATGTTTAACACAGTTGACGAAACAATAATTACTGATGAAGAAATTCCCGAAAAGCTTGAAATTGAAGAAGATGCAATGAACTTTATTTTCGATGATGACGAGGATACAAATCCCGAAACCAATTCTTATTATAGGGTTGGAAAAATTACAGATCTTTTTGAAGATAAAAATGACGCTGAATCTAAAAATCCCGATACAACCGAAAAGAAACCCGAAAATACAAAGGAGAAAAAGGATAAACCTACTAAAAAACGTGGCTTTTTCGCCTCTTTTTTCCCTTGCAAAGGTGACCCAGTTTCCGAAATAATCAGAAAAATTATTTTTATAGTTGCTTTTTTGGTTCTTGTGGGTACTACTGTTTATTTAGTTAATTATTTTATAGAGGGTTGGGACGCACAAAATCAAATTACCGAGGCCGCCAAGGTTTGGGAAGATGAAAAAAGCTATGAGAAAAACAAAGATGGCATTTTTATAGGATTTGAAGCCCTCAAAAAACAAAATCCTGATATTAAGGCGTGGATTGAAATTGAGGGTACTAACATAAATAACCCCGTTTATCAAAGAAGAAATGATAACGAGTATTACGTTGAACACGATATGACAGGAGCCTCCAGCAGATATGGTGCCTTGTTTATTGATAAAAACGCAATAATCAAAAAGGCTAAAACAAGTCAAAACGTTGTTATTTATGGTCATCATATGAAAGATGGAACAATGTTTGGACCCTTGAAACAGTATACGGATATTTCATTTTATAAAAAACATCCCATTATAAATTTCAGAACTCTTTATCGTGAGGGTGAATATAAAATTTTCGCTGTCTTTAAAACCAACACACGCAAAGAACACGATAATGGTGAGGTATTTAACTATTGCAGAGATAGTTTTGACAGCGAAGAGGACTTCTTGCAGTTTGTAGATGAACTTAAAAAACGCAGTATTATAAATACAAGCGTTGACGTTTTGGGTGATGATGAAATAATTACCCTTTCTACCTGCACCTATGAGTTTGATGATGCTAGATTAGTTGTTGTGGCTCGCAGAGTGCGTGAGGGCGAAAATAATGAGGTGGATACAACTACTGCAGTACTTAACCCAAATCCTCTTTATCCCCAAATTTGGTATGATAAAAACGGTGGTAAAAAGCCTGTTTTCAGTAGTGAACCTGAAACTTCATCAGATATAGTGTCCTCAGATTTAGTTTCTTCAGATGAAACAACCTCATCCGACGTTTTGGAAAATGAAAGCGATGTTTCAGTAACTACCTCAAGGGAGCAGAACGTTACAAGTGAAGATGCTTCCGGCGAAGAGAAAAGCAGTTCCAGCCAGGTAACAATCAGCTCGGACAAGGCTACAAACAATTCAAAAAAACCCGCAAACAGTTCAAAAAAACCCGAAAACAGTTCAGACAAGAAACCTACGGGCAACTCAAGTGAAACAGTGAGCGCTTCCAGCGAAGAGGCAAATCCTTCAAGCGATACGGAAAACAGCTCAAGTGAATCTGAAAATGCTTTGAGTTAGGTTGCATTTAGGTTGAACAATCAAACGTAATAAGAAAAAAATCAGTAAGGAGAATTTTAATGGTTCCGGACCTCACTTTAGAAGTCATATATTTGGATCAACCAACCGACTTTAAAATGGAATTTGAACTTTGCTCAAGTTCAAATATCCGCTTTTTAAGTCTGCCTGTAAAAAGTCATAGTGAATTTTTAAACGTGCTTTCCAAAAGTGTGGTTCGTAGCCGAGCAATTATTACGGTAGGTAGCTTTAATCCTTTGGATAGGTTGTACATCCCTAAAGTAATCGCTAAAGCCACCGGATTTGAGTTGGAAGCGGTAGAAAAAGAAAAATTTGCCATCAACTCAAAGGACCCTGTTTTGTTGCCTAAATCCTCCTTGCCCCTTGTTGATTTTAACGGAAATCTTGGCGGATGTGTGCTGGAAAGTAATGACCAATCCATAATTATGCTAACTTCTGATAAGGAGTTGCGTCAGCACATAGTTACAAATTTGGTTTGTCCTTATTTAAAGCTTTTCGCTAATAAAAAAACCTTTAGTGACGTTACCGTAGAGGAGGATGTAAAAAACCTTCCTTCTGAAGATGAAACCCTTAGTCAAGATAAATCTACCGAGAATAGGGTTGAACCGGTTCAGGTAACCGAGCCGGTAGTGGCAGAACCTGTAATAGCCGAGCCCGCTACAGATATTGAGGCTGAATTAAATGTGGAACCTGTGTTGGTCGATACTCCCGTTTTAAACGAAACACCCAACTCAAGTGTTGAACCGCCTAAAAATGAAAATTCCCAATTTGATTTAGACGGTTTTTTAATTGATGACGATTTTGAAAAAAGCAAACCAAAAAAATTCAAGGTAATACTTAAAATCCTTGTATCTATAATTTTGGTTTTAGTTTTACTTTTCGCTTCCTACTTTGGGTGTGGCTTTTTCTTTAAACCCATAAATAATGAGTCGGCTTATGAGGATATAAGAAAACTATACGGTCAGGAATGGGATGAACTTCCTGAGGATATGTTGTATAAATTCGGAAAGCTTTATCAAACCAATTCAGATATATATGGTTGGCTAAGCATACCAAATACCAACATAAATCTTCCGGTTGTAACCTCTGTTTCTAAATCGCCAAGTTATTATAATTCTCACCTTTTTGATGGAAGAGAAAATAACTGTGGTACACTTTATACACCCTCAAAGGTAATAAAAGATTATCATAAAAATCTTGTTATATACGGTAAAAACGTGGGCGATGGCACTATGCTTTGTGAACTTGAAAAGTTCTTAGAGCTTGAAAATTATCAAAATACACCTACCTTTACATACGATACCGTATATAGAGAAAACGTATGGAAAATATTTTCTGTGTTTGAAATAAGTGCAGAGGATAATAATCAGTGTTTCAATACGGATTTTTCAAGTGATACAGAATTTTTAGAACATATAAGCTTTTTGGAAGAAAATTCGGAAATTGATACTAACGTTGACGTTATAGATGATGACAATATTCTTACCCTGGTTGCACAAGGTGAAGAAAGAAATCTTGTTTTAGTTGCAAGAAGGGTTCGCAGCGGTGAGTCCCCAATGGTGGATGTTACCGGTGCCACCGAAATTGATGATAATCAGAATAGTAGTGACCTTCCTGTTGTTGTACAGCCACTTAAACCCATTGAAGACTCTTCGCTAAACAGTGAGAGTTCAGATATGGTTGATTCCAATATGGTCGATGGAGCTTCAAGCAGATTCGAGCAACAAGCACCCGTTTCAGATATTATCGTAAAGCCCACAACTCCCATAATTTCTTCTATTCCCGATATATCATCCCAAAGTTCTTTATCCTCAAAAACTCCAACATCCTCTGTGATGGCAACCTCCTCAAAGGTGTCTACTTCATCAAAAGCTCCAACCTCTTCGGTTAAACCCTCTACCTCTTCAAAAAATACAACAACTTCCAATATACCAATTAAAAACAAATTGCCGATTTTAACCGTTACAAATACCTTTAACGGAGCAAAAGTTTCAGGCAATGCTTTGGATATAATCGCACAAAATATTGAGGCGGAAATGGGTTCAAGTTATCATATAGAGGCATTAAAAGCCCAAGCCGTGGCAGCCTATTCCTGGCTTTTAAACAATGGCTCTGCAAATAATAAATACCCCAGCTTGCCCTTAAAAAATCCTAGTCAAAAATGCATTGATGCGGTAAATGCCGTTGCAGGTCAGGTAGCCGTTTATGACGGTAAGGTTGCACCAACCTTCTATTATGCCATTTCGGCAGGAAAAACTGCCTATGCACAGGATATTTGGGGAGGCTCCTATCCCCATTTAGTGAGTGTAGATTCTTCGGTAGATAAAAACGTTAGTGGCTATCAAACCCAAAGAACCTATTCTGCTGAAACTGTTGCAAAAATAGCAAAAGACCTTTTAAAAATTGATCTTAATACAATAGAAGATAAAAACAAATGGTTCACCTGTAAGTATGATGTTAACGGACTTTATTGCACAAAGGTGAAAATAGGTAGTGTTGAGAAAAAAGGCACCTATCTGCGTGATACTTTTTTCACCGCTTCCAGGGTGGGCTCCTCAAAAGTTTTGCGTTCCAGTGCCTACACCATCTCCTACGATGAGGACGGAAAAAATTTCATTTTCACCGTAAAAGGCTACGGTCACGGTGTTGGTATGAGCCAAGCCGGTGCTAATCAGTATGCTAAAAAGGGATGGAACTATGAAAAAATATTAAAACATTATTTTACAGGTATTTCAATTGGTACCTATTATGTAAATTGATTAATTTTCGGAGTGAAAAATAAAATGGCAAAAATTTTAGCAAAAGAAAAACTTAATCCTACAGTTACCAAAATGGTTATAGATGCACCCCTTATCGCTAAAAAGGCCGAGCCGGGTCAGTTTATCATATTTCGTGCAACTGAAGATGGTGAAAGGGTTCCCCTTACCATTTCGGATTATGACAGAGAAAAGGGAACGGTTACAATAATTTTTCAGATAGTAGGTCAAGCAACTACAGAACTTAACAGCCTTAGTGCAGGTGACGATATTCACGATTTTGTAGGCCCCCTCGGAACGCCGAGCAAAATCCAAGGCCTTAAAAAAGTTGCAGTAGTAGGCGGTGGCGTAGGTTGTGCCATTGCATATCCCGTTGCAAAAAAACTAAGGGAACAGGGTGCAGAGGTTCATTCAATCGCAGGATTCAGAAACAAGGATCTTGTGATTTTGGAGGATGAATTTAAAAAGGTTAGTAATAAACTCCTTGTTATGACCGACGATGGTAGTTACGGCACTAAGGGACTTGTTACAAACGCACTTGAAGAGCTTATTAAAGAGGGCAACGAGTATGATGAGGTTATAGCTATAGGCCCCCTTATTATGATGAAATTTGTTTGTCAGCTTACTAAAAAATATGGTGTTAAAACTACAGTTTCAATGAATCCCATTATGATAGATGGCACGGGGATGTGTGGCGGATGCAGACTAACCGTTGGTGGCGAAATAAAATTTGCCTGTGTTGACGGTCCTGATTTCGACGGCCATTTAGTGGTTTTTGATGAGGCTATGAAGCGTGGTTCAATGTATAGAGAAACCGAAACAAAAAAGCGTGAAGAAGTATGCAATCTTTATAAAATGGGGGAGGACAAGTAAATGGAAATTACACGCAATATGTCAAATATTAAATGTCCTATGCCCTGCCAAGAGCCAAAGGTAAGAAACAAAAATTTTTATGAGGTTGCACTTGGGTATACCGAAGAAATGGCGGTTGAAGAGGCAAGACGTTGCTTAGATTGTAAAAATAAGCCTTGCCGTACAAAATGTCCCGTAGGTATCGACATTCCGGCATTTATTCAAAAGGTTGCTTTAAGAGATTTTGAAGGTGCATACGCCGAGCTTACAAAATACACCTCACTTCCTGCCGTTTGCGGTAGGGTTTGCCCCCAAGAGGTGCAGTGCGAAAGCGTCTGTGTAAGAGGTATTAAGGGCGAGTCGGTTGGCATTGGCCGATTGGAGCGATTTGTTGCAGATTGGTATAGGAAAAACGGAAAAAAAGTAGTAAACAAACCTGTGTCAAATGGCAAAAAGGTCGCAGTAATCGGTTCGGGTCCTGCGGGGCTTACTGCTGCAGGTGATCTTGCAAAAAAAGGCTACGATGTAACCGTTTTTGAGGCTTTGCATCTGGCGGGCGGTGTTTTGGTTTACGGAATTCCTGAATTTCGTCTGCCCAAGGATATAGTAAAAGCCGAAATAGAAAATCTTAAATTACTCGGTGTGGAAATAAACACCAATATGGTAATCGGTAAAATTCTTACCATAGATGAACTTATGGAAATGGGCTATGAAGCCGTATTTATAGGTTCAGGTGCAGGACTTCCTCGTTTTATGGGTATACCCGGCGAAAGCCTGAACGGCGTGTATTCGGCAAACGAGTTTTTAACCCGAATCAATCTTATGAAAGCATATAAAGCGGATAGCAAAACCCCCGTTCGTCACGGCAAAAAGGTCGCTGTTGTTGGTGGCGGAAACGTGGCTATGGATGCCGCAAGATGTGCCAAACGTCTTGGCGCAGAGGAGGTTTATATCGTCTATCGTCGCGGTATGGAGGAGCTTCCTGCCAGAAAGGAAGAGGTTGAGCACGCTATTGAGGAGGATATTATCTTCAAAACTCTGGTAAACCCAATTGAGGTTTTGGGTGATGAAAATGGCAACGTGCGTGCTATCAGATGCGTGAAAATGGAGCTTGGCGAGCCTGATGCCGGTGGTCGTCGCAAGCCCGTTGTAATTGAAAACAGCGAGTTTGATATAGAAGTTGATTGTATGATTATGTCAATCGGTACGTCGCCAAATCCTCTTATTCGTTCAACAACTCCCGGTTTGGAAATAAATAATAGAGGTTGTATAGTAGTTAAGGATGATAGCGGACTCACAAGTCGCACTGCCGTTTATGCTGGTGGAGATGCCGTAACAGGTGCCGCTACAGTAATTCTCGCTATGGGTGCGGGTAAAAACGCTGCAGCAGCCATAGATGAGTATTTAAGTAAATAGTGTTTAATTAAATTTAGCCTTTAAAAACCAAATTACTATAAGAAAGTAGCGAGGGATTATATGCAAAAATTAGTGATTAAAAATTCTCTGCTTGTTAAAAGCCTTTCGATTTTTATTTGCGTTATTCTTTTGTTTGGATTAGTACCCGTGGTAGAAAACAGTGGTTTGTATGCCAAAGCGGATACTATAACTTTACCTCAATATAATCCTGATTACGGTAGCTTTACTGTAACAGAGGATGGTGGCAATACCATTCTTACCGCAACCGCTAACGAGGGTTGTGGTTTTAGAGGGTGGTTTGACCAAAAGGGTAAAGAGGTATCTTACAACGCTTCTTTCACTGTTCCTAAAGGTGCAGTAGCCAACGATTATATTCCTGTTTTTTATTCATATAATCTTGTAAAAAACGGTGATTTTGAACTCTACGAAGCAGGCACCAATATGAAAAGCGAGCTTTTGGGTGATGCTTCATGGAAGGCCGTTAGCGATAGCACGCTTAGTGGTAGGGATGATTGGAGCTGGATGAAAATCAGCACCGATCGAGCCAAAAGCGGCGAGAAATCTTTCGCTGTTTATTCTCCAAGTAATACGGTGTATCGTACCTTTAATGGATTGGAAAAGAACACTCAGTACACCGTTAAGTTTTGGTATAATTTAGACCCATCTGTTGGTACAACATCAGCAGGCGTACCATTTAAACATTATTTAACACACGTTGCAGTTGTTGCAGATGGTCATGAAATTACTGCAAGAGCCAACAGAAACGGCAGTTACCTTGCAAAAAGCAGTTATAATGCAACAAGCGGTGCTACAAAAGAAGGGGAGTGGAAGGAGGCCTCTGTTACCTTCTACACCAACGAAAACACATCTGTTAATCTTTGTCTGCTTTATAATTCAAATGATGATGCTGCAAACAATATTGGCTTCAAGACTCTTTACATTGATGATTTAACCTTAATTAAGGATACCTTTGCAGCACCCAATTACTTTTATGAAGATTTTTCAACCAATGGTAATACCAATTGGGTGCCTAATGAAAATAATCGAATGGGTTTGGAAAAAACCGATGACAATCGCTTTAAGCTCAGTTCACTTTGGTCCTTCAAATGGGCTCAAAGTGCACCAATCTTTTTTAAAAAAGGTGCAGAGTACACCATAAAATTTGATTTTGATATGAGCGAGGTCGAGTTCGAGCAGTATCTCCCTGCTCTTACAGATGATAATCCTCCAAAATATATTCTTGATGAGAACGGAAATTATACTTGGCAAAAAAGTGAGGATGGCAAGTCTATCCTTTCTAACTGGATAAATTTTAATATTTCAAATAAATACAGAACGTGGGGACAAGAGGGTACAAACACCCTTGTCGCTGATAACGGCATAAAAGAAAGCGTTAAAATTACCGTTGAGGATACCAGTGGTAATTCTGTTAATTACAATAGATCTTATTCTGCTTTTGGCTTTGCTAAAAAGACCATTACTGATAAAGGGCTAGACCCCAAAAATCTTATCATCACTATGACCTTTACTCCAAACGAAACTACGGAAGGTTATTTTAACGTGCGTCTTAATGCTCCCGGAACCTATTATCTTGATAGTTTTACAATTACCGAAAGTCAAAAGTCGGTTGAGCCTACCGAGTATTTAGGTGGTGCTATGAAAAATTTAGGTACCGCCATTAGAACAAACGGAAAACAAGGTATGCGTTATAAAACTATTTTTGATAAGCGACTTCTTGCTGCCGAAATGTATTATGGCATTCGTCTTACCGAGTACGGCACTTTGGCAATAAAAAAGGAACATCTTGGGGATAATGAGATCACTTTAGAAACCGACGGAGTGAAAAAAGGTGTTGCATATTCATTAGAGGACAATATAGATTTAATATATTCTGACGGTGCAGAAACGATTGAATTTACAGGTGTTTTAACGAATATTGCAAAAAATAACTGGAATGCAGATTATACTGCACGCTCATACTTTAAGTACGTTGATAAAAATGGCAAAGAGGGTATAATTTATTTAGATCCCGATGATATTGCTGTTTATCCTATTTCAAAATCTGCATATTCTGCAAAGGATGGAAATGGTGAATATTCTGAATCGCCTGAGGTAAGAACGTATTTGTATAATAACATTATTAGTAAGTTTACCGATAAGGTAATAAACGTAAAAAATGATTCTGCTCCCGCCTTTACTAATTTTGAGGGTATGCGTTCCACCGTTTATCACGCAACTGCCTTCTTCCCCAGTAAACACGGACGAACCTATACCGAAGAAAAGGCCGCCATTGAAATGGATCGCCTTGTGGATACCAAAATTGATAACGTTCGTACCCGTTTAGATTCGTATTGGATGTGGGATACCTCAACCAATAAGTGGAATTGGGAATCCACTAAAATGAAAGCCGTTTATAAATGGGCGGATATGTTGCAGGAAAGAAATATTTCCATAACCCTTAACGCAGGTTGGCATTTGCATGATTTCATTTATTTTTATGATAAACATTTTAATGGCGATTTAAATAAATATGATTCTACCGATGCAGGACATTCTTCTATAGCCGAGGTTAATTATTTACATGGTTATAAGAATGATTTAACCCCCATTGAAAACAGTTATGGTGAGGATGCTAAAGCAGCCGCCATTAAGGCAAAGGGCAAAGAAATAGGGCTGAATCTCAACGATGATGAATATGCCTATTATTCGGTAGTTGCTGCTCGTTATTCGGAGTGGATTAAACAAGCCCTTAATGCATTTAAGGCTAACGGAATTAACAACGTAGAATACATTCTTCCCTTTACCGAAACGGGATATGCACGTGAGGGTGACCCAACATACTCCTATGATGAATGGATTTTTATGGTAATGGCTTTAAATGATGAGCTGAAATCTGCCGGGATGAGAGAAAACTACAAACTCATTGGCCCCAGTCAGTCAAATTATGTATTCCAAAATCGACCTGTTCAGTTTGTCGAATACATTTATGAGAAAATCCGCGATACTGAGTATGAGGATATGATAGATATTGTTTCAATGCATCAATATACCTCTCCAAATACTCAAAAAGGCTATGAAAACACAATTTTTAACCCATATGCTTGCTATTCAAAAGCATCCGAAAATTTTGAAATGTTTAAAGATATAAGATATAATGCAGATGTTTTTGAAAAGGATTTTTGGTGTGATGAGTATTTTGCCTATGCAAATGATGCTCGCCATCATGAAAACGTGGGTATGCAAATGACACAGTATGCCGCAGGCTTTACCGCAGGTGTGAATAATGGTGTAAATCGTTTCCTTGTTTGGCAGATGTTTGATACCCTTTGGGATGATACTGCAACACATGGCACAGCACATCTGCCCGATTTTAAAAATACTAATGAATTTATAGGTGGCGTGCACGTTTGCGGCGCTTGTCCATCTTTAGTAAAGGCGGATGGTGAAACCTGTACAATAGATGGTTGTGCTTGCAAAAATTATACACCTTATTCAAGTTATACCCCCAGAACTATTTATTATGGCATTAACCTTATAGGTAAATATTTTAATAATGAAAATGCAAAGGTTTTATCAACCGAGGTTGTAGATGTTGCAACAAAAGACGGTGGGGGAGTATACGCAAGTACAATTAAAAATGATTTAGGTCAAACCGTAATTATGGTTGTAAATACAATGCCCACTACTTCAAGCTTTGATATTAACCTTGAAAAAGGTAATCTTGCAGGATTTAAACGTTATACCTATAATCCTGATGAGGTTGTCCCAACTGCTGAGGCAAAATCAATCGAAAGTGATAAAACTATCACAATTGATGGAAGAACCTCCTTTAAGGATTTATTGCCGGCAGGTTCCTTTGCGATTTACGTTTCTACCGGTACCTATTTTGGGGACGATATTGATATTCCGGTAGAGTTCGACGATTAATGTTGCATTTTAAAAAAATGTATGGTATAATATATTAGTAAATTTATACAAAAAATTATTAGGGAGTAATAATTATGTCAACATTTTATTCAAGCAAAACCTTTTTAACAAAATTAGTTGCGGTTATTGCTATTGTTGCATTAGTGTTTGGATTAGTTCCCATTTTGGATTACGCTAATCTTTCGGCTAGAGCAAGCACCGAAGCACCGGTGTACGATTCTGCACTCGGCAGTTTTACTACTTCAGAAGATTCAAGTGGTAATATTGTTTTAACCGCGATACCTAATGCCGGTTGTGGCTTTAGAGGTTGGTTTAAAACATCCGGTGAAGAGGTATCTTATAACGCTGCTTATACTCTTCCCGAAGGAGCCAATAAAAACGATTACGTTCCTGTTTTTTACAATTTCAATCTCAATAAGAACTTTGGTTTTGAAAAATACGCCGTAGGCACCAATATGAAAACCGACGTTCCTGCAGATGAAATTTGGGAGGGTATGTGTGACAACGAGGCTCTAGGTAAAGCGGACTGGACTACCGCTACAGTTACTGATACGGTAGCAAGAACAGGCGAAAAATCTTTGGAAGCTGTATCTTATAGTAATGCCACATATCACGAATTAAAAAATCTTGAAACCGATACGCAGTATACTCTTAGCTTTTGGTTTTATATTCCGCCTAGTGACGATAACAAAAACAAAATGAATTTTGTTAGTATCGTAGGCGAAAAAGATGCCGTTTCTGCTCGTGCTAATGGTGCCACAACCGATAAATATATTGCACACAAGTTGTTAGAGGGTACTAGCGGTATTTGTGAAGAAAACGTATGGAAAAACGTTTCTATAACCTTCTATACCGACGATAACACAAGCGTGAAACTTGCTTTTACCTATGGTTCAAGCAACAGCTCTCCTATGTATATTGATGACGTTTCTTTAACTAAAGATATCGCAGCCGCACCCACATATGTTAATGATCATTTTAAAAAGAACGTTAATTCTTGGAGCGTAGTTGATTCGGCTAATGCAAATTTGAGTTTGTATAGCAGTAGCTGGACAAAGGTAGAAGGCGTAAAAAACGGTGGATTAATTTATTCATCACCATTCCAACTTAAAAAAGATGCAAAATACACCCTAAACATTGTTGCTAATTTCCAAGATGTTACCGAAAGAAATTATGATTCTCGTGATGGCAGTAACTGGATAAACATATTCTTAACCACCGTTGGAGGAAACGAAAGTTATCGCTATTACAATTCATCTTCTGCTGGCACAGCCAAGTTTAAATGGACCATAAACCAAACTGACGGTACTGTTGTAGATAAAACCCAAGTAGCGGGTAACTACGGCTCTAGTTTTACCGGCTTTACAGCAGCAGATTATAATGCTGTCGGCAATGTTACAATCACCGCCGAATTTAAAGCTCACAAAACAGCAGAGACCTATTTGAACTTTAGACTTAATGGTGTAGGTACTTATTACATAGATAGCATTGAACTTATTGAGGATTCTGAAAATTTTGATAAAACAACCTATTTAAAAGAAAATGCTTTGGGTGCAGTTGGTACTGCTATCAGAACTGAGGGAATACAAGGTCTTCGTTACAAAACCGAAATTGATAAGCACTATTTAACCGCCGATATGCCTTATGGTGTTCGTTTTACTGAGTATGGTACTCTCGCAATAAGAAGCGAATACTTAGGTGGTAAAGAACTTAATTTAACAGATGAATATGCATATGGCGATTCAATTTATAAGGCTAAAACAGGCGTGGCATATTCGTTTGAAGATAACATAGATAAGGTTTTTGCAGATAACTTTGATACCCTACATTTTACCGGTGTTTTAACCAGAATAGGTAGCGATAAATATAATACAAACTACGCAGTAAGACCCTATTATAAGTATGTAGATACAAACGGCAATAAAGGCGTTATATACGGAAATCAAGAAAACGTTGCAGTTTATCCCGTTGCTAAAGCCGCTTATTCAAAAAGGGATAGTAAAAATCAGTTTGTTGAGACTGAAAGCGTGCGTCAGTACCTTTATGACAATATCATAAGCAAATTTGCAGATAAATCTATAAACGTTTCTAATGCTAGTACTCCTTTGTATGATAATTTCCAAGGTATCAGCTCCACAGTTTATCACGGCACCATTTTCTTCCCCGATAATCTTGATAACGTTGTGGCAAAAACCATAATGAAATCAGATTTCAAGGCAGATTATGAAGCAGGCTCAACCAATTGGGTTGGTACGTTTTCTAACTTAGATAGCGTCGCAATTAAAAAAGAGCAAAATGAAGAAACTTATTATGCTCACGTTTCTAACGCAGGCAAACAACGCGGTGGTATGTTATCTGCACCCTTTGAACTAGTCCCCGGTAAGGAATATGAAATTACCTTCAGTATGCGTATACCCGAGCAAACCCGTGCAGAAGGTTATAAATTTGGCGATATAAATTATCAGCCTAATTTCGCATTGTTAGAGGTCGAAACCACAGACGATGGTAAAAAAGTTAAAACCGGCACGTCTTTTGACCCGCCTACAACATATTATAGCATTCAGAATTCGCGTCGTTCAGGTTTTACAACAACCTGGACCATAGAAGTTCCAAATCAGACGCCTGTTACATTTATACAAGACAGAAACTCAACAATTACCTATAATAATCCTGCAGAATATAAAAATATAGTTGCAAATAACGATGCAACGGTTGTTTATAAGGATTGGACTAAATTCACCGCTAAGTTTACTGCCAGTGCAGATGAAGATGGCGAAACCTCACAAACCGCCGCATTAGGATTCTACTTCTTGGATTTAAGTAACCAATTAACCTTTGATATTAAAGATTTTAAGCTTGTTGAATACAACGATTCCGGGGACGCTACCGATGTCACCGATTACGTCAATAGGCATAACAGAACCTATACTGACGAACAGGCTCAAATTGAAATTGACCGTTTGGTAGATTCTAACGTAACCAACGTTCGTACACGTTTGGACTCCCATTGGATGTGGAAGGACGGTACCGGTTGGGATTGGAATTCTACTAAAATGAAAGCATTTTATAAATGGGGTAGATTGCTTAATGATAACGGCATTTCAATAACCCTTAATGCGGGCTGGCATTTAGTAGATTTTACCGAGTTTTATGATTATTACTTAAATGGCAATTCAGCCCCCGTAAGTAGTGGTTCTAAGGGCCATTCATCCATCCCTGAGGTTAATTACCTCCACGGTTATGCCGCAGACGGAACCACCAAACAAACCAATCTTTACGATGAGGATTCCAAGGCATCAGCCCTTGCCACAAAAGCCAAAAATATAGGGCTTAACTTAACAGATTCGGAACTTGCACATTACTCCGTTGCCGCAGTTCGCTATGCAGAGTGGTCTACACAGGCTTTAATTAACCTTAAAGCTAACGGTGTAACCAATGTTGAGTACGTTATGCCCTTTACCGAAACAGGTTACTACACTAAACCGTCAGGCAGTAGCGGAGAAGAATTAGATCCAACCTATTGTTATGATGAATGGATTATTATGACAATGGCACTTCAGGATGCACTTGTTTCAAAGGGAATAAGAAACAACTATAAGTTAATAGGTCCCAGCCAGTCAGAGCATGCTCTTTATAATCGTCAGGTTAGATTTATTGAGTATGTCTACGAAAAAATCAGAGGAACCGAATATGAAAATATGCTTGATATTAACTCAATGCATTGTTATCCTCAGCCCCGTAGCGGATACAAAGATACCGTTTATGATCCCGAGGCCATCTACGCTAGTGCCGAAGAAGACTTCTCTTGGTTTAACGATGTTTTAGTTAATGCCGGTGTAAGAGATATGGAGTTCTGGTGTGACGAGTACTTTACAATGTCAGGCGATGCCGATTTAGGCGAGAATGTTGCCATGCATGGAACACAGTTTGCCGCAGGTCTTACCGCAGGTATGAAATATGGTATAAACCGCTTTATTTCCTGGCAGTTGTTTGATACCCTTTGGGATGGTGGATCAACCCACACAACAGGTCAATTTGTTGGCGGTGTTCACAATGTAGGTACCTGCCCATCTTTGATATTTGCAGATGGCGATGTTTGTGATGATCCAGACTGTGGATGTAGAAAGTACCTAACATATTCCTCTTACGTGCCAAGAGATACTTATTACGCAGTTAATCTTATTGGTAAGCATATGAACAACAAAAATGCTAAAGTTTTTAAAACCGAAATTTTAGATGAAGCAAGCAGTAACGGTGATATTTACGTTGCTGCAATCGAAAATGATGAGGGTAAAAACGTTATTTTGGTTGTAAATACCTTACCTGAGGTATCAACGGTTGAAATCAATTTAGATGAGGTAACCGGTAAGAGCTTTAACCGTTATTTATTTGATCCTAATGAGATTGTTGCAACTGCCGAGGCTGAATCAATTCCAAGCGATAAAACAATATCCATTGCTGATGAAAGCTTCTTTGATGGTATTCCTGCACAGTCCTTTGCAATTTATGTAGAGAATTAAAAATTTCTTGTTTTAAAAATCACAAAAAGATAAAAAAACACGCTTGTGCCAAAAACACAAGTGTGTTTTTGTTTAGTGTAAAAATCACTTTCGTTGCAGGTTTTATTCTTATAAATATATCAGTAGGGGAGGGGTTTCCCCTCCCGCAAAAAACACCACAAAATTTTAGATAAAAACGTATTGTTTAACCCAAATTTGCATAAACACATTTCGGGAGGCGAAACGCCTCCCCTACAATCATATACCATCATTCGCACGATAAACTACAATTTATCGTACATATGTTTTTTATAGCCCTTTTTTTCGTAGAAAGAAGATATTTTTATAAATGCGAAAAATAAAGTATATTTTCCCAAAAAAACAAAAGGAAAGAAACAATATAAAAGTTTATAATTAAAATAG
>JAZSJA010000068.1:0-3509 GCA_045534095.1 Acutalibacteraceae bacterium
TCAATCAAACCTAAGAACACTTATATTATAGCTTTTTTCTTGTGCTTTGTCAATATATGAGTTGGTTTTGTGAGAATTATGTGTATATTGGATTATTATAAAAACTTTTATTAGCGCAATGAAAAGAGAAAACTATTTGAATATGAAGTATTTGTGAAAACAAGCCTACTAAATAACATTAATTCTTCTGTGAGGGTTGGCATTTACGATTGCAGCAAGAAATTTAACTTGCCTTGGGGTTCATAGAGATAATATACAGTTGAAAGAATAAGAATTGGCATACTGTTTTTAGTTTTGGGTTAACTTTTTAATCAAATCACTTGCAAGTGTAGCATGATCAACGTAATAAATAGTTTTAATTATGCGGTTGTGCGGGCTAAAGGAATAGACCTTGTCATATTCGGGCAAGGGGGCGTGGGTAAGATGGCCTATCATAAATCTATCATTGTCATTAAGCAACCAAGCAACCGCAACAACGTCCCATATTACTTTTGAAAATATTAACATGCTTTTCCCCATCAGTCCTTCATATTCTTTTTTGTGCTCAATTACACGGTCGAGTAAAAAGTCGCAAAGTTTATTTTTGCCACGCATATAGTGTTCAAGTTCAACAATGGAAAAATGGAAATGGCTTACTACACCAACACAAGGAAGTTGTACAAATGGTGCTGAACTTTTAAAAACAACTCTTGCGGCAGCAATATCCTGCACCATATTAAACTCAGCAGTATCCATATGATTGTAGGCGTGACCACCAAGCCATACAATTACAATGTTTTTGGCAATTTCGGGATTTAAAAGCAAGGCGGAAGCAATGTTTGTTATTGCACCTATAGCAACTACATAAAGGGGATTTTTGGGAGAATAATTCATTGCCCTTTTCACAAGGTCGTTTGCGGCATCTGAAATAGTTGGAGTTTGTTCATCTTTAATATAATCTTCAGATCCCTTAAATACGTTGGAACTTAAATCTTCACGATTTAAAATTTTCAAAACGTTAAAAATTTCTTCGTATCTTTTTTCCATACCATCTTTGGGTGAAGTGGAACGTTGATTGAAAAATGGAGCGGCATAAATAGCAACTGTGTTAAGTTTTTCGGTGGATTTTAAAAGGTATGCAAGAGCGAATTGGTCGTCAATTTCATTATATGCATCGGTATCCAATACAACGTCGATTTTACCTGTTGGTACTCCAAGATTTTTATAGTAAGTGTTAGAAAACATTTAAAATTTCTCCTTTTTTTATTTCTTTTTGAAAACTCTCATAGTTGTTTGGAAATCACGATGATTCGTGAATTTAAGGCCATAATTCATAAGGAATTCGCCTGTGAATTCTCTGCCTATTTTTATGCTTTCGGGTACGACATTGTGACCTATGTGAGCTTCGGTTTCCACATAAACCGCGTCGGGATCAAGGCCTACGAGTTTAACAATTGTAATGGAATTGTTAATGGCAGCAAGAAGATTTGCATAATTTAAAATAACTGTATTTTCATCTTCTGAAATAAATTCTAAAACGGCTTCGTTGCCATCGAAGGGGGAACGAAGTCTATAAAGGTCGCCTTTATGGAAAACCTCGCCATTTTTTTTATAGAATTTAACCTGTTCTTTAGCGGCTTCAATATCCTCATCGCTCATTTTAGACATATCAAGTTCGTAGCCAAATTGCCCCATGGTTGCCATATCTCCACGCATTGCCATAGAGCATGTGCGGCCTGTTTGATGATTTGGAACAACAGAAACATGACTACCCATAGAACTAAATGGGTAGCAAATACTTGTGCCGTACTGAATCTGCATTCGTTCAACCGCATCAGAGCAATCACTAGTCCATATTTGAGGCATATAGTATAAAATACCGCCATCAAAACGTCCGCCACCACCAGAGCAACCTTCCCAAAGTATGTTTGGAAAACGCGAAATTAATGTTTCCATAATTCTATAAAGGCCAAGAACATAGCGATGGCATAGTTCTCCTTGATGCTCAGCATCAAGATAAAACGAACCAAATTCACTGAAGCTACGATTCATATCCCATTTAACGTATTCTATATTAGCGGTAGAAAGAATATCACTTACAACTTTAATGATGTAATCGCAAACCTCGGTGTTAGATAAATCTAAAACAAGCTGATTTCTTCCAAGCGATGACTCTCTATTGGGTACACCAATTGCCCATTCGGGATGTGCACGGTACAAATCACTATCAGGATTTACCATTTCGGGTTCAAACCAAAGTCCGAATTTCATTCCCATTGCATTGATTTTATTTGCAAGACCATCTAGCCCATCAGGGAGTTTTTCGTAGTTTACCACCCAATCTCCAAGAGAGCAATTATCAAGATTACGCTTACCAAACCAACCATCGTCCAAAACGAAAAGGTCTAAACCAATTTCGGCGCCTTTCTTTGCAATATCAATAAGTTTTTCTTCATTAAAAAAGAAATAGGTGCCTTCCCAATTGTTTATAAGTGCATAACGTTCTATATCTCTAAATTTTCCACGACAAAGGCGGGTGCGATAAAGCTTATGATAAATGCGAGACATTCCCGAAATGCCTTCGTTGGAATATGTAAGAATTGCTTCAGGGGACTGGAATTCCATACCACTTTCAAGCTTCCAGTTGAATGTAAAGGGATTTATACCAATGTAAGCACGAGTGGTGTTATAAGCATCACATTCAACACCTGCGGTAAAGTTACCACTATAAATAAGATTAAACCCGTAAACTTCGCCCGAAAGTTCAGTTGCATTTTTATGCACTAGAGCAAAGAAAGGATTGTGATGATGACTTGATGTGCCTCTGCGGGAATATATTTCTTGATTCCCTTTGAAAATAGGCTGACGGCTAATATGGCGTTCTCTGCACCACGCACCCTCAAGATGAAGCATATCAAATTCATCTCCACCTGACTGAATATCCAAAGTCGCACTCATAATACGACTAATTTCAACCGAATTTTCACTTTCATTTTTAACACGCATAGAACGTGCAATGGCATCTACATTGTTAAAAGCGGTATAAATTAAAGTAACACTAACCTTTGAAACTTCATCAAAAAGGTCAAGCTCTAAGGTATCTGCTTCGCTTGAAGCTTCAACGTAGGTTGCAGGTAGGCCCTCCAAACAGGGCTTGCCTGCATAAATTTTATGACTGCGATATTTAAAATAAGAAACAACACTTCCGTCATTATATTTTAAGTGAAGCGTGGGAAGACGCAAGTCTGCGTTACCAAAAGTAGAAAAATCAAGAGAATGAACATCAGTCTGTCCCATACCACTAAAACCTGATTCAACAGAGGAGAAGCCTCTGTCTATTTGAGCAAGGTCGGAGATTTCATAGTCAAAATCCTTTATTTTTTTGCCGTAATACAAGTTGAGTAAAGTTTTGTTTTTTAAAAATCCTATTATGTAGGAAGTGTTTTTTGTATCAATTTTAAATATTTGTTTTTCGGGGTTATAGTTAATCATAAAAGCCTCCAACTTAAATATATTATCACAATAGTATT
>JAZSJA010000099.1:0-3134 GCA_045534095.1 Acutalibacteraceae bacterium
GATTCTTTGGGGATTAAAAGAAAAGTTTTTAATAGAACAAGATTATGAATATCTTAATGACACCCTTTATCCCCTTATAACCGAGTGTGCCGAAACCTATATTTCTCTTTTTAACGAAGATGAAAATAAAAATCTTTTCCTTAGCCCCGCAACCTCGCCTGAAAATTCATTTGTTTTGAGTGACGGAACAACCTGTGCACTTACAAAACACACCGCCATCAATAACGCAATTTGTCGTGATATCTTAAACTCGGCGGCGGAATTTTCTAAGATTTTAGGTAATAGTGAGGCGGCGAAACGTTTTGAAGAATATGCCGAAAGGGTAGCACCTTACGAAATTTCTTCAGATGGCAGAATTATGGAATGGGATACTGAGCATACTGAAGCCGAGATAAATCATCGTCACGTCTCCCATTTGTACGGACTTCATCCTGCCAGAGAAATTACCCCTTATAATACACCTGAACTTACAAAGGCGGCAAAAAAATCCTTGGAAGTTCGCGGTGATAGTGGTACCGGGTGGTGCATTGCTTGGAAAGCCAATATGTGGGCAAGACTTTTTGATGGTAACAGAGCGTTAAAATTACTTGATAATCAGTTGCAGTACGTTGCGCCAAACAAGGGAGAACGTATTATGGGTGGTCTTCTTGGTGGCACGTATCCCAATATGCTTTGTGCCCATCCGCCCTTTCAAATTGATGGTAACTTTGGCGCTACTTCTGCCATAATTGAAATGCTGGTTCAGGTAAACGGTAAAGATTTATATATTTTACCCGCCCTTCCCGATAGATGGGAAAGCGGTAGTGTTAAGGGTATAAAAATCGCCGGTGGTGCAACGATTGACATTAGTTGGCAAAATCACAAAGCAACCGAAGTAAAAATTTATCCTTTAGAAAAAGATAAAGAATATAATATTATTTTAAGGAGATAAAAACAATGTATAATGAACTTAAAAAAAGAAATTTACCGCCTCTTAAATCACGTGAAGAAATGATTGAAATTTTGCAACGTGAGGAATACGGATATTTGCCAGATGTTGAATATAAAATGGAAGTATCTGACCCACTGGTTATTGATGGTCGCTTCGCTAGTGCAGGTCGTAGTGGTTTTGGTAACGGCACAGTATCTTTAAGCTTTGTAACGCTTACCATTACTACAGAGTATGGCAGCCACAGTTTTAAAGTATATAGATTATTGCATAAAGATTGTAAAAAACGTCCAGTTGTTTTGCTTAATAATTTTCATCCTGCAAACGCTTCTTTCTATTTTCCGGTAGAAGAATTAAGCGAACGTGAAGTAGATTATCTTGTGTTTGTTAATAAAGAAATGTGTACTGATGATAACGATTTTTCTAACGGTTTAGCTTCTGTTTTACTTCCTAATGGACAGGATACAGATACTACTTGCGGTAAGCTTATGATATGGGCTTGGGGTGCTATGCGTGTTATGGATTATGCCTTAACCTTGCCAGGTACCGACCCAGAAAACGTTGCCATTTTAGGTCATTCACGCCTTGGTAAAACCGCACTTGTAACCGCTATGATGGATGAAAGATTTAAATATGCTTTCTCAAACTGTTCGGGCTGTTCGGGTGCGGCATTGTCACGTGGTGGTTCAGGTCTTGTTGAGCCCGATTCTGTCGTAGATTCCGGAAGAGGCGAAAACATTCGTGATATAACCGATAGATTCCCTTATTGGTTCTGCAAAAACTACCAAAAATACAGAAATAATATGTATCCCGATGATTTTGACCAGCATTATCTTTTAGCAACCATTGCGCCTAGATTTGTTGTAGTAGCATCTAACAGCGGTGATAATTGGGCAGATCCCAAATCTGAACAGATGGGCTGCCATGCCGCTAGCGAAATGTGGGAAAATAAAGGCCTTTTAGGTTTGGTGGATTGCAACGAATTTGCAAAACCGGGCGATGCATTTTTAAAGGGCAGATTAGGCTATTTTATGGTAGATTTCGTACACTTCTTATCACGCCATAATTGGCACAGATATTTAGAGTTTATTGAAAAACACAAGGACGAAAAAATCTAAAGATTTTATGTAGTAACAAAGCCCTTCTTGGTACATAAAAACCAAGAAGGGCTTTTCTTAAATTTCAAGTTCTTCAAATCCGTTTTTTCTTAAGATGCAGATTTTATTTATGCCTGCTTTTTTTATGTGTTCAATTGCTTTGTCGTAGGCAAAATCCAATGTATCAATGGCGTGGGTATCGCTGTTAAGCATTATTCTTGCACCCTTGTCACCCAGATATTTTAAAATAGGCAAATCGGGGTAGGGTGTAGTGCGGTAACCACGTGACATTGCACCTGTATTAACCTCAAAAACAATATCAGGTCGTTTTTCTAAAATGGTGTCAATGCAGTCAAAAACCAATTTTAAATACCACTCATCGGTGGGGCTGAAATATTCATTGGTTTCGTTGAATTTTCCAACCAAATCAATATGGCCTACAATATCAATATTATCTCTGAGAGCGGCAGTTGCAGTAACAGAGTAAAACTCTTTAAGCATATTTTTTATACCGCCAAAAGCATTAAGGCATCTATTAAAATCCTCTTTACAATGGTCAACGGCATACCAGTCATCACCAACGTGAAGTTGATGAACTGAGCTTATAAGATAATCATATTTAAAATCGGGGTAAACTGAGTCGCAATCAAGCTCTAAACCTAAAAGGATTTCCATTTTACCATCATATTCCTTTATAATTTTTAAAGCATCTTCACGATAGTTTGCTTCTTTTTCCATTTTCATTTCATAGCCTGCATTATATGGCAGATGAGAGTGACCTGAAAATCCAAAAGAAACAAAGCCCAATTTATACGCCGCCTCTGCCATTTGGGCAGGGGTGTTTTTTCCGTCACAGAAGGTGGAGTGGGAATGCATTGTTGAAAGTAACTTCATTACTGCATTTTCTCCTGCTTTACTTTGTGATCAACAACGTGACGTTTTGCAAGTTCTTTAGTAACGTCATCAACAGAAATACCCATTTCAATCATCATAACGGTGATATGATATAGTAAATCGGCAATTTCAAAAACGGTTTCTTCCTTGTCGCCGCCTTTTGCACCAATAATGACCTCGGTGCACTCTTCGCCAACCTTTTTAAGAATTTTATC
>JAZSJA010000036.1:0-16943 GCA_045534095.1 Acutalibacteraceae bacterium
TGATTTTAATATTGATTTTTCCGCATAAATACCATATTTTATAAAATAATTGAATTTAATTTTCACGAAAAAACGGGGCGTCGAAAATCGCCGCCCCCTACAATTACGTACCAACATTCGCACGATAAACTACAATTTATCGCGCGTATGTTTTTACCCCCTTTGCTTTAGTAATTTGTTATAATTTTTTATAAATATATAATAATTAGTGTATAAAAACCCTTGCTTTTGTTAAAACAATATGATATAATAGCATAGAATAATAATCGGTAAAACATGTTGATTTATTCAAAAAAAGGAGCGTCCCTAAAAAATGTACATAAGCGAAAACAACAACAATAATAATATCGGTAATGCTAACGATGAGCATTATACCATAGATATACTACATATACTAAAATTCATGTTTCAACGATTTTGGGCAATTGTGATATCCGGAATTTTGGCGGCAATAATAGGCTTTGGCATTGCGGCATTTTTAATTACACCCAAATATTCATCTTCTATTATGCTTTACGTAAATAACAGTTCCTTTTCCCTGGGAAATACAAGCTTTAGTATTAGCTCATCTGAAATTACTGCGGCACAAAGCCTTGTTAAAACCTATGGCGAAATTTTAAATAACCGCACTACCCTTGAAAGAGTTATTGAAAAATCAAAGGTATCATATGATTATAGGCAGTTATCTGAAATGATTAGTGCTTCTCCCTCCAACGGTACCGAAATTATGCGGGTTACGGTAACCTCCACCTCGGCAAAGGAGGCCGCTAAAATTGCCAATTGTATCGCTGAAATTTTGCCGGTACGAATTTCGGAAATTGTTGATGGTGCTTCAATGGAGGTTGTTGACTCCGCCATTCCAAATTACGAAAAAGAATCTCCAAGCATTGCCAGATATACGGCTGTTGGACTAATCCTTGGCGTTATTCTCTCCTGCTTGATTCTATTTATATTCGCTTTAATGGATAACACAATCCATGATGAGGATTATGTTCTTAAAACCTATAATTATCCCATTTTGGCAAAGGTGCCTAACCTTACCGCAGATATCAGTGATAAGAAGTATAGGTACTATACAAAGAGATAGTGATTGATTTTAGGAAAGGATGGGATAACAATGGGGCTTTTTCAAAAGCGAAAAAATAATAAAACCTTTGGCGTGCAGGAAATTCAAAAAACTCTTCATACCAATTTGGAATTCACCGCAGTTGAACAGTATAAGCTTTTAAGAACTAATTTAGAGTTCACAATACCTGAGGGTGAAAAATGCCCTGTAATTGGCGTTACAAGTTCAATTCGTGGCGAGGGTAAAAGCACAACCGCAATAAATCTTTCCTATGTTTTGGCAGAAAAGGGAAGTAAGGTTTTGCTTATAGATGGCGACCTTAGAATACCATCTATAGCTAAAAAAATGGGACTTAACTACGATATTGGTCTTACCGATATTCTTATGGGTAAGGGTGCACAAATTTCAGAATTTCAGTCAACCCTTCTCAACAATTGGTATATTGTGCCGTCAGGCGAAATCCCTCCAAATCCATCAGAGCTTTTGGGCTCCGGACGAATGGAGAGTGTTTTGGCGGGACTTAAAGAAAAGTTTGATTATATTGTTATAGACCTTCCCCCCGTTAATATAGTTTCGGATGCTTTGTCAATTTCAAATTTTATAACGGGTATGGTGGTTGTAATCCGTGAGGATTATACCGAAAAGAAAGATTTAGAATATTGTTTCAGACAGTTAAAGCTTTCTAACGTTAACGTTTTAGGTTGTGTTATGAATGAGTCTAAAAACGAAGGCGGCTCATATAATAAATACAAAAAATACAGGTACTATAAGCGTTATAAATATTATAAGCAAGGGCCTAATGATTAGTTATGATAATAGATTGGCATAGTCATATACTTCCTCAAATTGATGATGGAAGTCGCAATTTGGATGAAAGCATCAAGCTTCTTGAAATGTTGGCGGGGCAGGGTGTGGAAAGGGTTATTGCAACCCCACATTTTATAGCCGATAAAGAGTCGGTTCCGAACTTTGTAAAAAGGCGTAACCTGGCCTTTGAAAAACTAAATCAGGTTGTCGGGGACGGTATGCCTGAGGTTTATCTCGGGGCCGAGGTGGAATATTATTCCGGAATTTCCCGATTAGCCGACCTTAAAAGTTTGTGTATTGAAAACACCAACCTTTTGCTTTTGGAAATGCCTATTTCTCCATGGAGAGAAACAACTGTAAATGAACTTGTTAATATGGCAACAACAAAAAACGTTAAGCTGATTTTGGCACATATAGAAAGAATGCTTAAATTTCAGTCGTCCGACACTATAGAAGAGCTTGTTCAAAGCGGAATTCTAATGCAGGTCAATGCGAGCTTTTTTACAGAGCTTCGCACAAGACGTAAGGCCTTATCTCTTTTAAAAAGAGGGGATATTCAGCTTATAGGTTCTGATTGTCATAATCTTTCATCAAGAGCTCCTAAAATGGATAAAGCCCTTGATATAATCAAAAAAAGTCTGGGCGAAGAATTTTTCAATCAGGTAATTGAGTACGGAACCTCCGTACTTAAAAAAGATAAAAACAGCTTAATTATCTTGAAAGGATGATTTAAAATGAAAAAATTATTATCGGTTTGTTTAGCTTTAATAATGGTAACCTGCTTTAGCGTTACTGCCTTTGCAGAGGGTGGCTTTGTAGGCAGTCCTTCTGGTAACTTAGCACCTACGGTTGTTGAGTCAAATGGCGATATTTCGGTACACGCCTATGCCGACAGGCATTCCCTTACCGATGAACAACGTGCAGAGATGGAGGATGCATATAACTCCATTAGAAACGCTGAAAATCTTACTGATTTGAACTCTAGACTCAAAGATATTGCTAAGGGTAAAAAAATCGCCCCTGAAAATCTTGGGGCAAGTGATTTGTTTTACGTTAGCTACAATGGTAAAGGCGAGTTTAAAAAGCAGAATATAACCTTAGAGGCCGATACTTTAAACAATTTTGTTGCCTTGATGGCTTTTGTTAACGGCGAGTGGATTATTGTTGATGGTGCTAAGGTAGAGGGCGGAAAATTGTCCTTCCTTGCAAATCAAACAGGCCCTTATGCTATTGTGGTGGATAAAGAGGGTGCAAAATCTCCCCAAACAGGTGTAAACGGAGTCCAAGACTCTAATGATTATAGCTTTGTATTATATGGTGCGTTAATGCTTGTTTCTGCCTTTGCTGCAGTAGCTTTGTGGAGAAAAGCAAAAAAACAAACTGTGTAATTTAAGAAAAGAGAGCATCTATGGGAAGGTTAAGGAACAATAAAAAACGTCGGTATTTTAAATATGCCGCTTTGGCATTTGCAATAATTTTCTTTATTTCCGGTGCTTTGCTTGGATTAGAAATTTGGGAAAAACACCAAAGTAGAGATTATGGGTATGATTTGGAAGAGATTTCCATTGAATATAATGGTCAGGAGTATGTCCTAAAGGAAAACGTAGAATCTTTCTTGGTTTTAGGTCTTGACCAAACTAAGGAAACGATTAGTGCGGATTCTTATAACAGTAATCAAAGTGCAGATTTTTTAATGCTTTTTGTTTTTGATAATGATGCTAAAAGGTGTTCTGCAATTCAAATCAACCGCGATACTATGACAAACGTTAACGTCTTGGATTTAGGCGGTAACAAAATAAACGGCGTAACCAAACAAATTGCGTTGGCTCATACCTATGGCAGCAGTCAGGGGGTCAGGTGTCGCAACACCATGGATGCCGTTTCAGAGCTTTTGCTTGATTCTAAGGTAAATCATTACCTTTCATTGGAAATGGATTCCGTTCCAATTATCAATGATTTGATAGGCGGAGTTGAGGTTGAAGTTTTGCACGATTTTTCAGGTGTTGATGGTCTTGAAAAAGGTCAAAAAGTCACCTTAAAGGGAAGCCAGGCACTTACCTACGTCAGAGGGCGTTCGGGTCTTGATAAAGATGATAATATCTCCAGAATGGAAAGGCAAATGCAATACCTTAATGCTTTTTATGATAAAGCAATTTTGTCTGTTCAAAATGATGAAAATTTCATTGCTGAAACCTTTTCAAAATTGTCACAGCACATTGGCTCTAAAAATATTATTGATTCTGACCGCTCGGTAAATCAACTTCAAGAATTAACTGAAAAATTCACGGAGTATGAGTTTACGGGTGTATGTAATATTGAGGGCGAGTCAAAAGTTGGTAAAGAGTTTATGGAATTTTATCCCAGCGGTGACTCTTTGAAAAAAATAGTAATTGAAAACTTTTACACGGTTAAAAATCATTAGTCGGAGATTGTTGGCGATATGTATAAGTACGTTATAAAAAGATTTTTTGACATCCTTTTATCAAGCATTGCCATTATAGTGTTGGCAATTCCAATGCTTATAGTTGCAGTCGCAATTAAAATTGATGATCCCGGTCCGGTTTTGTTTAGGCAAAAAAGAATCGGTAAAAACAAAGATGGGCAAATTTCATATTTTATGATTTGGAAATTCAGAAGTATGAAAATGAATGCTCCACACAATATCCCCACACATAAATTGGAAAATCCCGAACAATACATTACTCGTGTTGGCAGGTTTATTCGTAAAACAAGCATTGATGAATTACCTCAGGTTTATCAGGTTTTCACAGGAAAACTTTCTACTATCGGTCCACGCCCCGGTCTTTGGAACCAAGTGGATTTATGGGAAGAACGTGAAAAATACGGTGCTAACGATATTAAGCCCGGTATTACGGGTTGGGCACAGGTTAATGGTAGAGATGAACTTGATATCCCCATAAAAGCCAAGTTTGACGGCGAGTATGCACAAAAACTCAATAGGGGAAAATTCAAAGGATTTTTAATGGATGTAAAATGCCTGTTTGGAACCGTAAAAGCCGTATTAAAGGCCGAAGGTGTAGTTGAGGGCGATATAACCGGAGTGGAAATGAATACCGAAAATGAGAAAGAAGAGTTAGCTTCAAAATGAAAAAAATTCTAATTACCGGTGCCAATAGTTATGTTGGATGCTCCTTTGAAAAATATCTGAAAGAAAACTATGCAGAGGAGTATATGGTAGACACCGCCGATATGCTTGATGGCGGGTGGAGAGAAAAAACATTTAAAGGGTACGACTGTGTTCTTCACGTGGCTGGCATAGTGCACCGAAAAGAAACAAAGGAAAACGCCCATTTGTATTATGAGGTAAATAAGGAACTTACTGTTGAAGTAGCCAAAAAAGCCAAGTCGGATGGAGTTCTTCAGTTTGTATTTTTAAGTTCAATGAGTGTCTATGGACTGGTTACAGGTGTTATCACAAGGCAGACCGAGCCCAAGCCAAAAAGTCATTATGGTATTTCAAAATTGCAGGCAGAAAATGAACTTAAAACCTTGGCTTCGGATGATTTTAAAATTTGCGTAATCCGTCCTCCCATGGTATATGGAAAGGGTTGTAAGGGTAATTTTCCGATAGTTGCAAAGCTTGTTAAAAAAAGTCCTATATTCCCAAATCTTAAAAACAATCGAAGTATGATTTACATAGACAATTTAAGCTCTTTTTTAGAATTAGTTATTCGCAAGGAGCTTGCGGGAGTATATTTCCCCCAAAACCGCCATTACGTATCTACCCTTTCAATGGCAAAGGGTATTGCTAAGGCTGTAAACAAAAAGGTTATTTTCGATTATATAACAGGGTGTGGCGTAGCGGTACTGCGACTCATACATCCAATCCCCAAAAAAGCTTTCGGAACCTTGATTTACAAGGATATGGAGGATTTTGATTTTTCTTATATAGTGGTCGAAAATGACGAAAGTTTTAAAAATAGTATCTAATGAAGGTGAGTGAGATAGTGTGATTAGTGTTATTATGCCGGCTTATAATGCAGAAAAAACCATTCGTAGTGCGGTAGGGTCGGTTATAGCTCAAACTGTACAGGATTGGGAGCTTATAGTTATTGATGACGGCTCTAAGGATAACACTGCATCTATTCTTACTGAACTTGCAAATTCTGATAGCAGAATTCATTTTTTGCAAAATGAAAAAAATAGTGGAGCATCTTATACAAGAAATCGTGCGGTAGAGCTTGCTAAGGGCGAATGGATTGCCTTTTTGGATAGCGACGATTTATGGAAACCGCAAAAACTTGAAAAACAGTTGGCGTTAGCCAATAAGCACCCCGAAATGGTTATCTGTTATACTGCCTCCTCTTTTATTGATGATGACGGTGCTCCCTATGAGCGGGTAATGGAAGCCGTAGAAAAATTAGATTATAAAACTATAATACGTAAAAATCTTATGGCTTGTTCTTCGGTTATGATTCGTGCCGATTTAATGAAAAACATAAAAATGCCACACGATAAAATGCACGAAGACTATTTTGTTTGGCTTACAGTGCTTCGTGAACATAAATTTTCTTACGGTATAAACGAGCCACTATTAACATATCGTCTATGTGCTAACTCAAAGTCGTCCAACCGTATTAAATCCGCTAAAATGTTATTTAATACTTATAGAGCGGTAGGGTATGGCATATTAAAATCCGGATTTTTTGTTTTAAGATACACAGGCTACAGCATTAAAAAACGCAGAAGAATTTATAAAAGCCGAAAAAATTAAAACTTAGGAACAGGGATGTTAGGAGGCGGCATATGAAGGCGTTGGTTATTAGTCATAACCCATTAGGAACTCAGGTTAATATGGGAAAGACCTTGCTTTCGTTATGCTCTTCTTTAAGGTGCGATGAAATATGTCAGTTATATATTTATCCCACCTTACCCGACGTGGATAAATGTTCTTCATATTTTCGTATTACGGATAAAGATATTTTAAGGTCTTATTTTAATATAAGACTTAATTGTTCTGAGGTAATCCCCGATTGCACCAGCCACAGTAAGTACGAAAATGTTCAGGATGAAAGCCTTTATACAAATCCCAAAAACAAAAGCAATTTCAGAATGCTTTTGCGTGATTTTATGTGGAAAGGCTCCCGTTGGTACAATAAAAAACTTAAAAGATGGTTGGAGAAAGAAAACCCCACCTGTATTTTAGTAGCCCCCGGGGATGCGACCTTTATTTATAATATAGCACTAAAAATTTCTAAAAAATACAATCTTCCAATTGTAACCTATATTTGCGATGACCATTATTTTGTAAAAAAGCCTGAAACTCTGATGGCAAAATTCAGGGTAGGACTTTTGAAGAAAAAAATCAGGAAACTTATGAAGGCTACTTCAAGCCTCATTGTTATATGTGATGAACTAAAAAAAGCATATTCAAAAGAATTTTCGGTTCCAACCACGACTATTATGACAGGAAGCGAATTGGTTCTTTTAGAAAAACCTAAAAAAATTGAAAATCCTGAAGTATTATCATATTTTGGTAATATTTGTTGTAATAGGTATACCTCTCTTACAGATATTGGGCGGGCACTTGACCGAATAAACCAAAAAGAGGGGACAAATTTAAAACTTAATATATACACTGCAGAAAAAAATCCTGATATTATCAGCACTTTTTCGAATATTGAGTCAATAAATTTACGTCCCTTTATTTCAGGCGAGGAATTTATAACAACTCTTTTAAATTCTCAGCTTCTTCTACATACTGAGGCATTTGATGAAGAGAGTATAGATTTAGTAAAACATTCGGTTTCCACAAAAATTTCCGATAGTTTGGCTTCGGGTATTCCTTTGGTGGCATACGGCCCCGGAGGTATAGCGTCTATCGAGTATTTGCTTAAAGAGAATTCGGCAATAGTTGCCACATCAAAAACCGAGCTGGAAAATATGCTGTATAAGGCCTTTTTTGATGAAAATGCAAGAGAAACTGCCGTTACCGGGGCATTGGAAACCGCCCGCAAATACCACAACAACACAAAAAACGGCGATTTGGTAAAAGAAATCCTTTTAAATGCTTGAGGAATAATATATGAACGATTTGCAACAAAAAGAATTTGAAATGCTAAGTCTATTTGTAAGTATATGCAAGGAGCTTAATCTTAAATATTTTTTGGTTTGCGGAACGGCCTTAGGTGCGGTGAAGTACAATGGATTTATCCCTTGGGATGATGATGTGGACGTGGCTTTACCAAGGGAGGATTATGAAATCTTTTGTCAAAAAGCGGGGCAAATGCTCCCAAAAGGTTTTTTCCTTCAAACCTATAAAACAGATAAAAATTACCCTTGTATATTTGCCAAAATAAGAAATTCAAATACCGCTTATTTTGAAAAACAAATAGCACATTTACCCATAAATCACGGGGCATATATAGACGTTTTTCCCTTAGATGGGTACCCAAAGGATAAAAAAATGCAAAGGAAATTGGAAATTAAAAAAGTGTATTATGATTTGTTAGTTTCCTCGGTTCGTAAAAGCGATTGCAGTTTTAAGGTTAAGATTTTAAGAAAAATTTTCAGGCTTTTTGGCGTACATAAAAGAACTGCAAAAATCCTTGCAAGGTTTGAAAAAATCATTTCGGAATATCCCACAAAAAACGCCGAGATTTGGTGTAATCACGGAAATTGGCAAAAAAGCCTGGAATACGCACCAATAGAGCAATATGGAAACGGTACGGTTATGAATTTTGAGGGACTTGAGGTTATGGTCCCCGAAAAATATGACGAGTACCTTACACAAAAATACGGTGATTGGCGAGCTGATTTGCCTGAAGAAGAAAAAATAGGTCACCATTTTTATTCTGTAATGGATTTAGAAAAATCCTATACTGAATATTTAAAATAAAGCCTACGTATAAAAGGGTAAGCATTTATGCTTTAACACCAATAGTACGTATCGCAAAAAAAACCGAAAGGGAGTCATAAAAATGAGAAAATTTCACAAAAAGTCCTTGGCAGTTGTTCTTAGTGTAGTTATGCTTCTAAGTATGCTTCCGGTTAGCGCATTTGCAGCCGTTCAGTATACTGAATCCGAAGATGACTACTACAAGGTAATTTCCAAAAAAGATTGGGAACTTGCCCCCGGTATTTCTGAATCAGAGATTGTTTTAAACAATGATGCAGGTTCACACCGTCAGGTGGCTCACGTTGTTGAGGTTGACATTCACAACGAGTACACCAAGGTTATCCCCAGTTCAAAAGGTATGACGCCAACTCCCGGCAACTATGGCGTACAAACAATGGATAAGCAGATAGCTTATGCAGAGGAAAACGGCTACGGCAACGTTGTTGCAGGTATGAATATTAGTCTTAGTTGGTATAACGATGAATATTATTCTCAGCATCCTGAACTTGTTGGCGAACCTTTAGGTTATATGATTCTTGATGGTGTTCAGTACACCAATAGTCGAGGCAAAACAAGCGGTGCTCAAACTTGTTTAGTTATTAACTTCGATGAAAAAGACGGTGTAGCAAGACCCGCAGATATTCCTAAAACTCAAATTCGTTCCACCGCTGATGCTATCACCGGTTGGGAGGAGCAGGTTATTCCTGCAAACTTTGGTTTCCTTGTTAAGAATGGCGTAAATCAGTATGCTAAAAATCACACTACAGATCCTGCTTCTCGTTCTTTTGTAGGTATCAAGGCAGACGGTACCATTGTTATGGTAATGAACGACGGTAGACAGTCACCTTATTCTGCAGGCTTTAATAGTTATGAGATGGCTGATTTTATGATTTCGCTTGGTTGCGTTCAGGCAGTCAACGGTGACGGCGGCGGATCTTCACAGTTCTTCTCACAGCGTCCCGGTGAAGATATGGCACTGCATTGTAACCCCTCTGACGGCGGTCTTCGTGATACCACTCATGGTATTTTAGTTATCACTACCGCACCTTCTACCGATGAGTTCGTTCGTGCAGAGATTACAACCGAAAATGAATATTATACCCCCGGTTCTCAGGTGGAGTTTGATGCAATTGCTACCAACCTTGTTGGTGAATTAGTTGATATGCCTGAGGATATTACTTGGCAATTGGAAGACACTTCATTTGGTACTATTACTGATGATGGCTTATTCACCTCTAACGGCACTGTTGGTACTGTGAATGCCCAGCTTGTATATCAAGGTAAGGTTATGGGCGAAAAGGAAGTAGGAATGGTATGGCCTACTGATTTTGCTTTCTCTTCTGACGCAATGACCGTTCCTTTTGGAAAGACTGTTCCCATTGATTTGGTTGTAACCTATAACGGACCTGAATCTTACGTTGCACTTAAAGATGGTGACGTTACCTTCCAGTTATCTGATGCAACACTCGGTACTATTAACGGATTTGAATTTACCGCTAATGCTGATGAAAATGTTGAGGTTACAAGTGGTAATCTTACCGCTACCATTAACGGCTTGTCAGATGTTGTTACCATCACCTTAGGTAAAGGCTCTGAAGTTATATTTGACTTTGAAGATGATAACGCAAAAGATGGTTGGTTTATTTATGACTATAACGTAACTCATTCAGGTAATTCGGCTGATCCTGATTGGGATATGAAAAATGAGCTTATTGAGGTTGTAACTCCCGAAACAGGTAAGGTTCATAGCGGTGATAGTGCTCTTGCAGTTACTGTTGATTATTCAGATGCCTATTCCAATGGCTGGCTTCAGTACAGAATGGGTTATGAAGGCGAGTACGTTGAAATCAAAAATGCCAAGAAAATAGGATTTTGGATTTGGATGCCGGAAGAAGCTTATGCAAATGAATGGGATCTTCACATCAGATGTATTGATAAAAACGGAGCTCCCGTAAGACTTGCCCCCGTTCTTACCGATATTGGTTATTGTGTAGAACAGCAGGATGAAGCAGGTTGGAGATATTTCACTGCAGATTTAACCGCTTATCCTATAGCATATTTTGGCGTTTATCCTGATGCTGATGTAACTACGTCATTGTCATACGTTCAGTTCTACAACTATCAGCAAACATGGCAAAAGGTTGATGAAGTTGTAAATACTCAAGGTAAATTCACATACTTTATTGATGATATTACCATAGAATATTCTGATGCGGCTGATGATACAGATGCACCTGTATTTGGAACCCCCAACCTTGTTGATAGTAACAGTCTCCTTACCGAGATAAATGGTCAAACCATTAACTATAATAATATTAGTGTGGAGGTTACGGTTGCTGACTTTGTTAAGGCAAATTCAACCGGCATCAACGCTTCTTCTGCTAAGGCTTACGTTGATGGCAAAGAGGTTGAATGTGCTTATTCCAACGGAAGAATCGCTTTCTCAGACGTTGCCGTTAACGATGGACTTCATACAGTTAAGTTTGAAATCAGCGACAATATGGGCAATATGAATTCTGTTGTTCGTCAGTTTACCGTTGCAGCAGGTTCAAATGCTCCTACCGTTAAACTTGTACCTCACGACGAAACTCTTACCGAGATTAAGTGCGGTTCTGTATACTACGTTGACTTAGTTGCTTCCGATATAGGAACTACCAAAAAAATTAACGTTGATTTAGATTTGGTTAATACCTTTGATTGGGAACTTGCTTATGCAAACGTTGCTGATGGTTTTGAACTTTCCTACAATGTTGAAAAGTACGAAAACATTGCAACTATCACCCTTACACGTACAGGTGATGTAGCACTTAGCGGTGAGCAGGTTGTTGCTTCTATTCCCGTTCGTGTTTGGGAACCCTCTATTGAACGCGGAAATATAGCAGGTGCGGTACTCAAAGAACTTTGGCTTACTATTAACGCTAAAAAAGGTGTGTTAGAGTGTACAGACGGTGCAGTTTGGACATTTACTTGTGATCCTATGAAGGTTGCTACCGAAATGTGGATGAACCAGTGGAATGCTCCCTCAGGCTTTACCGGTGTTACTTTACATAAGCATACTGCAGAGGCTATTGAGGATAAAGCCGTTACATGTACAGAGGCTGGTTACACCGGCAGAACCTATTGTAATGACTGTGCTTCTGTTATCGACTGGGGTACTGTTACTCCTGCAACAGGTCATAGCTACAGCTTTGTAGATGGTACCTTAAAATGTGCTTGTGGCAAGCTCTACAACGGCATTTATGAAGACGGCAAAACCTATGTTGACGGTTTAGTTATTGCTGACGGTTGGGTTGATAATACCTACTATTATCTAGATGGCGTTAAGCTTACCGGTCCTCAGTTTATTGATGGCACAATGTACACCTTCAATGACGATGGCGTATATCAGGAGAAAGCTATTTTTGAAGGCTTCTATGAAACCCGTGACGGTAAGATGATGTATTTCATAAGCAACAATTATGTTACAGGTCTTACAAAAATAGGTGAGAAGCATTACATTTTTGATGACAACGGTTATGGTTGGGAAGGAATAATCAACCTCTGCGGTTATGACTGCACCTTTGAAGACGGCTTGTTTGTAGAAGATGATACCGTTTTATTTGCAGGTACTTGCGGTAAAAACGGTAAAGATAATGTAGTTTATGTTATGCTTAAAGACGGCCGTATGATTTTCGACGGTGAAGGCGAAACAGAAGATTTTAACAATGTTGGTCTTATTCCTTGGTATGCTTGGGAGCTCAGAGCTAAAATGACTTCCGTTTACATTGGCAAGGATATTACAACAATCGGTACTCGTTTGCTTTACAATTTAGACCATGTAACAAAGGTTGTATTTGAAAGAGGCAGCGAGCTTCAAAAAATCAAGGCTTTCGGAATGGGTATGATGGTTAATCTTAAAACAGTAGATTTACCTGAAGGTTTACAATTCCTTTATGGCGATAGCTTTAAGGATAATACTGCCTTAACATCTGTTACCATTCCTAAGAGTGTTTCTTCAATTGCTGCAACTGCCTTTAATGGTGCAGATAACGTTACCTTTAAGGTTTTAGAGGGCACATACGCTCACAATTTCGCAGTTAATAATGGTATTGATTATACAATCCCCGTTGTTGACGACGTTAATGACGATGCAACCGTAAACCTTAAAGACCTTGTAACAATCGCACGTTATATGGCAGATTGGGATAATCTTGACGGTATAAACACACTCGCCCTTGACGTTGATGGTAATGGTGTAGTAAATCTTGCTGACCTTACTTGTCTTGCACGTCGTATGGCAGGTTGGAATGTATAAGTTTATATTTTAACGTAAGGTTATTTAATTAGTTTAGTGGAGCCTATCGTGGAGATAGTGTGTATTTCTGCGATAGGTTCCATTTTTAATTTTATATAACTAATAAAAACGTTGGTTACATAAAATTGAAAATGGAGGAAGTAAAGTATATGAAGTTAAAAATAACTGACGATACCTTAATTGTATTCGTTTATATATTATCCGGCGTAATGCTTATGGGTCAATTTATGTCAATAAACATCATAACCAGTCTTGCATTTGCGGCCTCTTTTGCGGTTGTTTTTTTCTTATGGATTTTACATATTAAAAAACTTAACACAATAGATATTCTTACCATTTTTATAATTGGTTTATCATTTGCGAGTGTGATTATTACCGGTACAAGCTTTTCTCCAAGCATTTTTTCTAACTGGATTATATTTGCATCTGTATTTTTGTATTTTTCTGTATGCCTTAAAGTAAAATTAAAACCATCAACTGTAAAAATCTTATTTATTTTGAATTTTATGGTTGGTGCATTTGCTTTCTTGGCTTATTTTTTAAGGTATGATAGTGCTTTTTACGTTACTAATCTAGGCATTAAATACCTGACCTTTGGGTTTGATAATCCAAACGCACTCGCGTTGTTTTTAACCGTTATTGTTTTTACCTTTATGCAGTTTTTCTTTCTTTATAAAGTTAGGTTTGGATTATTGATTGAGATTTGTTGCATTGGAATATTTATGTTTTTAATATTTAAAACTCTTTCAAGAACCTCCCTTTTAGCTGTAATTTTCTTTATTGCCATTTCGATTATATTTGTTCGAAAAAGGCATTATTATCTTCCAAAAAGCAATCTCTTTAAAATAGTGGTTGTTATTTCTCCCTTATTATTTGCCTTTTTATATATGTTGGTAATAGATTTGGTTAATCAAAACGGCACATTATCATTTTTAGTTGGCGAGGGTAAAGGGTTGGATTCCCGTCAATACGTTTGGAATTTTGCCTTTGAACTTTTTAAAGATTCTCCGATTTTTGGCTCTTATGGATACCTTATAAGCGGAGCGGAGCTAACTCAGATGCATAACAGTCATATAAACGTTTTGGTTTCATATGGCATAATAGTTTTTGCATTGGTTTGTGTTTTCCTTTATTTTGTGTTAAATAAAGCGGTTAAAAACGCTCGCGGAACTAAACGTGCACTTTCTGTATGGGCTTTTATCGTTTGCTTGATGTTGGGCTCAAGCGAGGCTATTTTGTTCTCGGGTGGATTATCATTCTATTTGTTAGTAGGGCAATTTCTATTGATATGCAATTCAAATATAGAAAATGAGGGAGAATTAAGATTGTGAGAGCGGTCGAGAACAGGGTTGTTACCAATGCGGCTTGGATAATAGTATGCAGAACAATTCAAGCAGTTTTAAACTTGGTAATAAGTATGATGACGGCACGTTATTTCGGACCGTCCAATTACGGACTTATAAATTATGCAGCGGCAATAGTTGCTTTTTGTGTTCCCGTAATGCAACTTGGACTGCGTAGCACGTTGGTGCAAGAATACATAAATAACCCTGATGATGAGGGAAAGATTCTCGGTACCTCTGTAGTTATGAACCTTTTATCTTCCTTTTTATGTATAATAGGTTCCGCCGCATTTGTTTTAATAACTAGCAACAATCAAAAAGAAACTATCATTGTATGTATCCTTTATAGTGCTGTACTGATTTTTCAGGCAACCGAGATGATACAGTATTGGTTCCAATCCAAGCTGTTATCTAAATATACCTCTGTGGTTTCGCTGGTTGCCTATATCATTGTTTCGGCTTACAGAATACTTTTGCTAATAACCGAAAAAGGCGTTTATTGGTTTGCAATTGCCAACGCACTTGATTATTTAATTATTTCGGCTTGTCTATTCTTTTTATATAAAAAAATCAGTAGTTCTAAAATCTCATTTTCTTTTGAGATGGCTAAAAAAATGTTCGGCCGAAGCAAGTACTATATCGTTTCAAGTATGATGGTAACCGTTTTTGGGTACG
Organism: Acutalibacteraceae bacterium; assembly: GCA_045534095.1. Classification (GTDB taxonomy): domain Bacteria; phylum Bacillota; class Clostridia; order Oscillospirales; family Acutalibacteraceae; genus UMGS1279. The sequence continues at coordinate 15,045 of JAZSJA010000036.1, forward strand.
TTGGCAGCGTAATGCTAAAATTTTATATGGACAATGAAGCGGTAGGATTTTATACCTCTGCCGTAACCTGTGCAGGTATGACCAGCTTTGTTTTTAATGCACTTATCGATTCTGCAAGACCTGTTATTTTATCATACAAAAAAGCAGGGGATAAAGCAAAATACGAACAAAGTATGGTAGGACTTTATTCGGTTGTGTTTTATACGTCCTTGGTGCAAAGCATTGTGCTTTGCCTCTTGGCAGATGTTGTTGTAAACCTTCTTTATGGCAGCGAGTATGCGGCTTCTGTAGAGCCGTTAAGAGTTGTTGCCTGGTATATGATTTTCTCTTATTTAGGACCGGTAAGAAACGTTTGGATATTAGCCGAAGAAAAACAAAAATATTTGTGGATAATCAACCTATCGGGTGCGGCTTTAAGCATAGTGCTTAATTTATCGCTTATCCCAATTATTGGAATTATGGGTGCCGCCATCGCCGCATTGGTTACCCAAATTTTCACAAATGTTTGTATGAGTTATATTATAAAACCCCTAAGAGGGAACAACAAACTAATGCTTAAGGGATTAAATCCACGCAATATATATAGTGTAATCAAGCTTTTAATAAAATAAATTAAAAAGCTAAAACGGGTGAATAAAATTGAAACTGTTACAAATAAACTGTGTATATAAAAAAGGCAGTACCGGGAAATTAGCCTATTATATTCATAATTATATGCTTGATAATGACGAGCAATCGGTTATATGCTATGGAAGAGGCGAAAAAACCAAGGATGAAAACGTAGTAAAATCCTGTGGAGAAATTTATTCCAAGCTTAATCATCTGCTTTCCAGATTTACCGGATTTATGTATGGTGGATGCTATTTTTCAACTAAAAAGCTTATTAAAATTATCAAAGCACAAAATCCCCATGTTGTGCACTTACAATGCATCAACGGATATTTTGTAAACGTTTATAAATTGATTGAATTCCTGAAAAAAAGCAGAATTAAAACGGTACTTACCTTGCATGCCGAATTTATGTATACCGCAAACTGCAGCCATTCTTTTGATTGCGAAAAGTGGAAAAATGGTTGTAAAGGTTGCACCGCATATAAAGCCGAAACAGAAAGTTTAATTTTCAATAAGACAGAAAAATCCTTTGAAAAAATGAAAAAAGCTTTTGAGGGTTTTGAAAATCTAACCGTTGTATCTGTTTCACCGTGGCTGATGAAAAGAGCAGCATCATCTCCCATATTGCAGGGGAAAAACCACCTGACTGTTTTAAATGGTGTTGATACCAATATATTTCGCCCATATGATACAACCAAGCTGAAAAAAGAGTTGGGTCTGGAAAATAAAAAAATTGTATTTCACGCAACGGCGTGGTTTTCTAACGACAAAAACCATCTAAAGGGTGGCGGATACGTTACCGAAATGGCAGAACGCTTTTTAAAAGAGGATAAAAATGTAATATTTTTGGTGGCGGGGGAGCATAGCCCTCTTGGGGATATGCCAAAAAACGTAATAGTTTTAGGAAACGTGACAGATCAAAATGAACTAGCCGAGTTTTATTCTTTAGCGGACGTTACCCTGCTTACAAGCAAAAGAGAAACCTTTTCAATGGTTGTTGCCGAGAGCCTTTGTGTTGGCACTCCCGTTGTAGGATTTGAGGCGGGCGCCCCTGAGGAGATTACAATAAATGAGTTCAGCAGCTTTGTACCTTACGGCGATGAGGATGAACTTTTTAATAAACTTAAATATTATTTAAATTCATATCAAAAAGACCAAAAGATTATATCCGAAACTGCTAAATTGAAATACGATAAGGATATTATGGTAAAAGAATATTATAGAATTTATAAACAACTTAACCAATAAAAACGGGGCTGTAAAAAAACAAAATTCATTAAATCCCTT